>CAZMQH010000026.1:0-17422 GCA_964568245.1 uncultured Methylomarinum sp. | reverse complement strand
CTAGTTTGCAGTGTTTTCTGAATTCAAGTCAAAAAAATAGGAACATCGAGTACTAAAGATGTGAGTAGAGCAATGCATAAAGCCAGGCGATGGCTTGTAGTAGAACAACGCAGGAGCAATTTCCGAGAGGGGAATAAAAATAAAAGTCTCTATTCCTTATTCTTTTGTCTTTAAAAGAAAAGAAGAAATTGAAGAAGAGAATTATTTGACTCCCCCCCCCTTTACGGATAGGGCTTTAGAGCAGAACACTTAACTTGGGGCGGAGGGTTTAACGGTATTAACCCAACCCCTTTTACAAAAAACATATCTAAATAATGAACAAAAAAATAAAAATAGCGGTTGTTTTATCTGTTCTTGGCTGGCTAGGGTTTTGCCAGAACTTGCTGGCAATAGACAAACCTCATCGAATAATTGCACTGGGTGGGGATATTACCGAAATCGTGTATGCATTACAGGCGCAAAAACTATTGGTTGGCGTTGATACAACGAGCTACTGGCCTAAAGCCGCTACTCTATTGCCTAAAGTAGGCTATTTTAGAGCACTTTCAGCCGAAGGTATTTTATCACTTTCACCCACCCTATTATTAATGTCTGGTGAGGCAGGTCCGCCCGCCGTTATTGAGCAATTAAAAGCGGTTAATATCCAGATCATTCAAGTTTCCGCTGATAAATCAGTAAAGTCTGTCTTGTCAAAAATAAAAGTGATTGCCTCTGCAGTGAACGAAATAGAGCGCGGTGATGCTCTTATCCAACAGATAAATAACACCTTTAACAAATTACAGTCTCTAAAAGCTCAAATCAACATCAAACCTCGAGTGGTCTTTTTATTTTCCGTAGCAAAAGGTAACTTACTGGCCGCAGGAACAGGAACAGCCGCGGATGCCATGATTAATTTAGCGGCTGGTGAAAATGCTTTCCAGCAATACAATGGTTACAAACCTGTCAATAGTGAAGCTTTAATTGCCGCCGCTCCCGATATTTTATTGTTAACTGATCGAGTATTAACTAGTTTTGGAGGGATTGAAAAATTGATGGAGTTTCCAGGCATACTATTAACACCCGCAGGACAAAACAAAAGAATTGTGATTATGGACACCCTTTATTTATTAGGTTTTGGCCCTCGTACCGCACAAGCAGCACTCGATTTAAGCTATCAGTTTCATCCAGAATTATCTTTGGATAAAGCCCGTGAGTAATGATTCGGTTCAAACCACGGCTCACCGCAGAGAACATCAGGAAACTGTTTTAGACGTGCTGCCCACCCTACAAGATAAAAAGAAATACTTCACCCTGATCGCACTATTGTGGATTTTATTGTCGGTAGCGATTGTTTCTTTAAGTATAGGGGCTGTTCCCATTTCTACAGGCCAGACCATCGCCATTCTTAGTCACTCAATAGGCATTCAGTTGCCGTGGGAGTACTCATTTGCGCAGCAAGCTGTCCTTGAGTCTATTCGAGCCCCACGTATTGTTTTGGCAATCTTAGTGGGGAGTGTTTTGGCTATTTCAGGTGCGGCCATGCAAGGCTTATTTCGAAACCCGTTAGCAGACCCTGCCTTAATTGGTATTTCCAGTGGTGCTACACTGGCTGCCGTTGCCGTTATCGTACTGGAAGCAACGATATTACACGATTTTAGCCAATGGACAGGACTCTATAGTTTACCTATTGCTGCCTTTGTCGGTGGCTTTGCTGCAACTTGGTTAGTCTACCATTTCGCAACGGTAGGTGGCCGACCCGACATATCTTCATTACTGCTTGCAGGTATTGCCATTAATGCTTTAGCAGGCTCCGCCACAGGGTTATTGATTTATTTGGCTGATGATGAACAATTACGCACCATCACTTTCTGGACCATGGGAAGTTTGAGCGGTGCCAGCTGGCCGCAGATTTTAACTGCCGCTCCCTTTTTTCTAATCACTTTAGTTTGCCTCCCCTTAGTCTCTCGCGCCTTAAATGCCATGCTATTAGGCGAAGCAGAAGCGGCACACCTTGGCTTTTCAGTTGAAAAAATAAAAACCATCACGATTTTTTTAGTGGCTTTGGGGGTGGGTGCAACGGTATCGTTTGCAGGGATTATTGGCTTTGTTGGTCTGGTTGTACCTCACTTACTTCGGCTATGGTTTGGCCCAGACCATCGTAGCCTACTTCCCTGCGCCGCTATTTTAGGTGCTATTTTATTACTTTCAGCTGACCTTTTGGCTCGTACCGTCGTCATGCCAGCCGAACTACCCATCGGCATCATTACAGGGATTTTAGGGGGTCCTTTTTTTCTTTGGCTACTGCGTTGCCAGAAAATGATTGGGGGTTTTTGATGTTATTTGCAGACAATATAAGCGTAAAGATAGGTAATAAAATATTGCTGGATAATGTTTCTTTACCCGTAAAACCTGGTGAATTGCTTGCTGTTATTGGCCCAAATGGTGCGGGAAAATCAACCTTATTAAAAAGCTTATCGGGTGAAATAATACCGACGACAGGCACGGTTGAAATGAATGGAACAGCAATGCAAGCTTGGGTCCCCGCTATGCGTGCACAACGTTGTGCAATTTTGCCACAAAGCTCTAGTCTATCATTTCCTTTTTCAGTACTGGATGTGGTTTTAATGGGGCGTAGCCCACATTCCAGGACCGGCACGGCTAGAAAAGATTTAAATATTGCCCACCAAGCGATATCAGCAATAGGTATTGATTGTTTAACTGAGCGTATTTACACCACGCTTTCGGGAGGTGAAAGACAACGGGTTCATTTTGCCCGAATCCTAACCCAGATATGGGAAGATGTTGACTCTCAACCACGTTATATACTGCTAGATGAACCAACCTCTGCTCTAGATATTTCTCGTCAGCACGCCTGTTTAAAAATGGCGAGTGATTTTGCAAAACATCAGCAAGTTGGTGTATTAGCCGTATTACATGACCTTAATTTAGCCGCATTATATGCCGATAGAATTGCTGTTTTACATGCAGGTAAATTAATTACTTGTGATAAACCCAATGTGGTCATCAATAAAGCAATGATTCAACATGTATTTGATTATGCCGTCGAAGTTTCTCCCCATCCTGAAAATAATGACTGCCCACTGGTTATCTCTTTAAGAAACCTTTGATAAAGACAGACCAATAACTTACTAGAAGAGATAATATGAACCATTCTAAAAAAATAATAACTTTAGCGACTATTATTACTGGCTTATTACAGCCTGCTTACGCAATACAAATAGAGTTTGATTATAGTTACGATACCCACGGTTTTTTCACCGATCAACAGACAGGTTCCCCCCTTCAAGAACGTAGAGCTAGGCTTGAACAAGCGGCCTCGTTTTACACAGGGTTTACTGATCATTTAACCACCATTCAACCCAATGCCAGCAACAACTGGTCTGTCAATATTGGCCACCCTAGCCAGTTGGGATCCTCTATTTCACTGACTAATATAGCCGTGGCAGAAAATACGGTACGTGTTTTTGTTGGAGGTTCTTCCTCATCGCCTGCTGTTTTAGGTTTTGCAGGCACTGGCTGGGGGCTGTCTGCTACGGGCTCTCAATCATTCACGGAGAGTGTCCTCAGCCGTGGACAGTTAAATACCATGGGACCCAATGCCTCTGATTACGGTTTATGGGGAGGAACTATCTGGTTTAATGACGTACACAATTGGTATTTTGGCGAAGATGAATCAGGGCTAACGGTAGGAAACCCCGACTTTCTGACAACTGCAACTCACGAATTAGGCCATATTCTTGGCTATGGTAAAGCCGACTCGTGGGCTGCAGCGATCAATGCTGATAGTTTTTTTCTAGGTTCATCAGCTATAACGTCGTATGGAGAGCCAATCCCTGTGAGTCAATTTGGTGCTCATTGGGGAGAGGGTGTTTTAAGTGATCGCGGTGGTATTACGCAAGAAGCCATGATGGATCCCTCAACTCCGTTTGGCGAACGTCAACTACCTACCTCGCTGGATTATGCAGGTTTTCAAGATATTGGCTGGCAAGTAACACCCGTGCCTTTACCTCCCTCTCTGTTATTATTTATGAGTGGTCTTTTAAGCCTTATGGGTTCGACGTATCGTAGAGTAGGGAGCCGTCTATGAAAGCCATACTATTCTGCTTTTCAATGGGATTCATGTTGACCTCATTAACAGCAAAAGCTAATGGAACTTATTTTCCTATTTACAGTCAATGGTTGCAAGCGGATGGTTTAGGATCAGACCTCACCTTAACCTATAGTTACAACAACCTTCTTGATAATAGTCTGCTGGATTATTATACTGGCGAGCCGATATCTGCTTCGAAATTACGTGGGGCCGTTGAAGCGGCCATGTGGGATTATGCCAGCATACTCCCCATTCACTTTATTGAAATCGCTGATAATGGCCCTCTGCCTGAAACAGGTGAATATAACCCTACAGGAATGGCTGATATTCGTATTGGCCAAGTTCCCCAGATAGATAATGCTAATGCCTACGCTTATTTTCCCTTCCAAGGCAGTGGTCTGGCTGGAGATATAGTATTTAATGCCGAGCGCTTTGGGAGGGACTGGACTCTAAGTATTTTTTACGGTGTAGCTCAACATGAATTAGGGCATTCACTGGGGATGGGACATGCCCTTGATGTTGATCCATCAAATCTACTCAATGGAAACTCAGCTATTTCCACTGAGTATACAGGCCCTTTCTTCCCTTTAAGCAATGAGATGATCACAGCATTACAAAATACTTATGGTATAGGCGTAGGTTCTGTCACTCCTGTACCATTACCCTCAGCTTTCATATTATTACTGACAGCAATAGGCGTTTTAAATTTAAAAATCAGAGGAAAGAATAAAAATGGATTTACCTAAACAGATCGAAGCCATTCTACAACAAGATGCAGGCACTTTACCTTCAGTGATGGCTACACAGCTCAAGGTATCAGAATTAGCCATTATCCGCCATCTGCCCAAAGGTATGGTAACCGAACTTCCTGCCAGTCAATTTGAAACAGTTTTACAACATATTAAACAATGGGGAAAAGTCACCACTATTATTGAAGTAGCTGGTTGCATTTTTGAAATTAAATGCCCTTTTCCCGAGGGCTCTAATAAATTTGGCTATTACAATTTAATGAGCGAGGGAAATCCCTTTCAGGGCCATTTAAAAGCTGAAAATATCAATGCTATTGCCCTGGTGAGCAAATTATTCCATGGCACCATGACTCATTCTATTTGTTTTCTAGATTCTCAAGGGCAAGGCATTTTTAAGATTTATTTAGGCCGTAATGCTGATAGGTCCTTTATTACAGGGCAAGAACAACAATTTGAATTGCTAAAACAGCTTATAGAAGACAATGAATAATAAAGTAACCATTATTGGCTGTGGTGCGTTAGGCTTACCACTTGCCAAACAATTAATAAAAAAGGGGTATCAAGTTAAAGGTAGCACCACAAGACAAGAAAAAATAGCTACTTTAGAACAAGCAGGTATTCAAGCTTTTTTGCTTGATCTAAATAATGAAATGACCGATTTATTAAATATATTATCTGCGGAAGATTGCGTGGTGATAACGTTCCCCCCCAATACTCTGTCTAGTAGAAAGCCCTATCTTGAGCAATTACAGTTTTTGAGTCAGCAATTGCAACAAGTAGGTATTAAAAAGGTTATATTCACCAGTTCTACGGATGTATACCCACAAAAAGGAACTTGGGTAAATGAAAGGGATGCAGAAGTTATCAAACCTCGATTTACAGATACCCCTGTGCTTACCTTAGAACAGACACTAAGCGATTACCCAAGCCTAAACACCACTATTTTACGTCTTGCTGGTTTAATGGGGCCAGCTTATAACAGCGGTTTTCACGTAGCGGGTCGAGAAATAAAAGGGGCTAATGACCTTATCAATCTAGTGCATCAGGATGATTGTATTGCCATTATGCAAAAAATAATACAGCGTGATATTTGGGGTGAAACCTTTAATGTGGTCGCCGATCAGCACCCAACTAAACGTGATTATTATAATGCCCTATGTGATATACACGGACTCACAAGACCTTCCTATATCGAAGGTTCATCAAACTACCGAATAGTCAGCAATAACAAGCTAAAACAAACACTAGAATACAAGTTTATTCACCCTGATCCCAGTGATATTAATTTAACAAGTCAGTTTTAAGTAGTGCCTGAACGAAAAGTCTGGAAGAATTGATGTGTAAGGTGTACGGCGATTTATTTAATTTGAAGGTTTTGAGTGATTCGCGAATATTAGTGAATTAAGGAGGTTTAGCTCCAATTTCAGAAAACCTTCGAATCATTATTTTCCCTGAACCTTATAGCCAACATGACTTTCAGCGTTTCCGTTCAGATACTAATTAAGACCTCTTTTATATCGATTACAAAGCTCTTTTAATCGCCATTTCAAACTGTTTATTGCCATGATATCCAGCTCTTTTGGCATGGTTTAAATATATTAGTGCTTGTTTAAATTGCTGAGTTGCGTAATAAGTTAAAGCGATATTATATTGAAGAATCCCTATTTTATCTGCTTCGGGTTGTTTCAACCCTATTCGATAAACACCTAATGCTTTATTAAATTTCTTTTGCATAAAATATAAGTACCCTAAATCACTATAAAAAGAAGCATCATAAGGATCCGCTTTAATCGCTTTTTTAAAATTCTTTTCTGCTTCGATTACTCTGCCATTTTGTGCAAAGTTAATACCTAATTGTTCATAGTCCTTTGCTGTTGCAGAACCGAGAGCAATAATTTTTTCAAGATAAAAAATTGACCTATCACCTTTACCTGCAGTACTGACGGCAGAATACGCATTTCTTAATAAGTTAATATTTTCAGGAAAGTGCTGTAAAGCCACCTCAATTTCGGCTAAAAATTTTTCTTGATCACCCAAAAGATAGTAATTATATGCATAAGCATAATAAACATTTACATTTAAAGGTTCTGCTTGAATAGCCCTCTTAAACCAAGGAATAGCCTGCCTATTTTCTCTCATATTAACAAAACTATCAGCAATCAGAAAATAAAGTGTAGGCTGGTTAGAAGCAACTTCTAATGACTTTAAAAACAATTTTTTAGCTTGCTTATAGTCTTGCATTCGACTAAAGGCTAAACCTTTATTTAATAAAGTGACTCCTCTCTCTGAAATGGCCAGTGATTTATCAAATACGACAAGAGCCTGTTGATATTTTTTTTGCTCCACCAAACTCCAGGCATAATCATTTAAAACAGTTGTATTTTCAGCGTTATCTCTTAATATCTGTTGATATAAAATAGCCGCTTGCTTCCACTCGCCATCGCGTTTATATGCCCTAGCTAAATACCCAGCCGTATTAGGCGTCGGTGTGTTTTTATACAATGTTTCTGCCATAGAGCGTGCTTTAGAAAATAATTCAATTTCCTCATAACAAAAAATGACACCCAGCATTTGATAACTTGTTTGAGCAATTTCTTTCTCTACCTTTTGACAAACCTGTTTGGCTTCTTGTTTTTTATTTTGTAAAAAAAGAGCATCTGCCAAAGGTGAATAAGTCGTTGGGTTATTAGGCGCTAATTCTATAGCCTTTCGTGCAAAAATTTCTGCTTCCACAGGCATATTAAGGTCATTTTTGACAATAGCCATTCCCATGCTTCCCTCATAACTCATGGGATCTAGAATGATAGATTGTTTAAATAACTGTTCCGACTCACTTAATTTTTGCTGGACTCTCTTAACAAAGGCTAATCCTCTATAGGCAACAGATCGTTTAGGTCGTTCTTTAATGGCATATTGATAATGTTCTATCGCTAAAGGCAATTTATTTGACTCCCGATACGATTTTGCCAACCTTATCCGCATAAAATAATCTGTGGGAAATTTTTTCAAAGCTTTAGTATAAAACACAATAGCCTGCTCATATAAACCTGCCTCTACCAAAACATTACCATAATTCTCAGCATATATCGCCAGTTCAGGTGTTCTCTTTATTTGTAATAAATAATGCTTAAGTGATTGAGGGTAGTCGCCTTGTAAGTGATATAACTCTGCTAGCATTCCATGTACCCCTGTTAATTCAGGGAATAGCACTTTAACTTGCCCAACCACTTTTTCAGCATCCTGATAAGCCCGGATATTGACAAGTAACCTGATTTTAGCTAAATACCCATCTAATTGTGCGGGGTATTGATGGATAAGACTATCCGCTATTTGTACCGCAGCATTAATTTTATTATCCTGCTCCAATTGAGCTATTACCTGATGATAATAAAGAGGAGTGGACACTAATAAAGGATCAATGACCTCTGCACCCTGTGTTTTTTCTGTTTTATTTTCTACTATTGGCTCAGGTGATAAAACAGACATAATCACTTTTTTGGTTTCGGCCATGCATTGTCTATCACCTAACCGTTCACATGCTTCATATTGAATAGATAATGCTAAAAAGTTATTAGGCTTTTGATTTAAAGATATTTTTGCAGAGGCTAATGCTTTTTTTATTTCAGCTCTTTTAATATAAATGGCTCCTAATAAATCACTAAAGACATTAGGTGTATTTTGTTGTAGCTTAATTATTTCACTTTCAGCTAATGTCAGTTTAGCCTCACGAATTAACCCTTGAATAATAAAGTTGCTTATTTCAATATTATCAGGCAATAGAGTTTGAGCGCCTTTAAGGTCTTTTTGTGCTAATTGATAATGCGCTATATTTACATATGCCCACCCTCGCAACACCATTAAAACAGCAGTTTCTGGATACTTCTCTAAAGCTTTTGTAGAAGACTTTATCACTGCACTATAATTAAGATCTCCAAATAATTTTCGAACATTTTCAATTTGACTATTCAGTTCATTATTTTGAACCTGTAATGATAAATCTATGGCTAACGGCTCAACCGCAAAACTTCCATAATTGCTTTGAATATCAGCTTCAAACAAGCTATTTAACTGAGTAGATTTTATTGCTGCTAATGCAGTGCTTTGAGAAAAGACAATACAAAATCCACACGCAATAATAATTAATTTTTTCATTAACACAAGAGAGTCCTTTTTCCATAGGGCATAAAAATAATTTTGCATAACTGTAACCATCAGAAATGTCTTTTATTCAAGTCTAGCACCTTTGATTGTAATCATTCAGCTTGTTTTTTACTCTTTATTCCTTGGTTGACATATTTCACTCACAGGCATGAGTCTTATTCCATAAACCTGTCACTGTAAAAGACCATTCTCTGTCACCCTGTCTTTCTACACTTCACCAAAGCAATAATTAAAAACTGGAACATTGAGTATTACCCTATTTTCTTAAATATGGGAAATACACCACCCCTAATAGTATTAAGGTAAAAACTGCAAAATAAGGACGGCCATCTGTCAAAACTTGCTGTTGTTTTGCAAATACAGGCCTTTGTAACTCTTTATTGAGTAACTCACCCGTTTCTAAGCGGAGATAAGACCAATCAACCTCTTTACTGAGTTGTTGTAAATAAGGTTCATATAACCGTGTTAGGTGTTGGTCTCCTGTTGCTTTGGAATTACCAAAAGGAGCATTCCGCGCATTGTAACCGTCTACCGGGACAGATGAAGTCGGTGCCATGCCAAATGTTGAGCGATGAGGCACATCATCTTGCTTATAAAATCCTTGTTGTTGACCTTGGTTGTTATATTTAGGGATGGGAACATTTTGTAAGCCCCCTACCCCCACTAACAGCCCTTTCAGCTTACCTTTTAAGTCACTAAAATCTGTTTTATAGCGAGGGTTCACAGGAGGAGCTTCTTGTCCATCGGTTAAAAAAACAATGTGGCTGCCGCTGTCTTGTAATTGTGTGATGGTACTTGCCAGGCCTTTGCTGATACGGCTATCAGCAGCCCATGCCATTCGCCAGTCTATACTATCAATTACGCTGTCAATTTCTGCATAGGATGAGCAAACTTCGATGGGTTCAAACAATAGCGTTGAATTTCTTTCAGTAAAAACTCCTAAGCCGACTTTGGATTGACAAGGGAGCTTTAATACCAGCTCGTTCAGTGCCTGTTTAACAAATTGTAACCGGCTAATCGTTTCGTCTTTTAACTGATAATCTCTGGCATTCATGCTCCGCGTTATATCAACAATAAACGTAAAGTTATAAACAGGCTGATTTTTGACACTCTGAGGTTTAATAAATAGAGCTAGCATAGTCAGTAAGGCAATGCTTAAACAATAAAACCGGTAATCCTTCAGATTTTTTGATAGCTGTTGTAGGCTCATAAGATTAAGGTAAGCCTCGCGGAAATCCTGGTACGGTAGCCCATAGTTTTGATTTTTTTTCAGCAATAGGATCATCCTTTTCCATGGTGATACGATCCATTTCAGGCAATAAACGCATGGCGACTTCTAAATTATATTTTGCATCCCAATAACGACTGTCCAGTGCCAAAGCTTGTCGATAGGCTTGTTTTGCCAACGCGGTCAGTGCCGTTGCTTCATTAATTTGCATGGCTTCAGCAAGCTCAATGGCTTGCGCTAAGTAGGTGTTGCCTAAGTTATAGCGACTAATGGCTTGCATTTTCTGGCTGCCCTGATTAATAATCTGACTCAAGCTTGCTTGTGCCTCGTTATAGCGATGTTTCTTTTTCAGGTAAGTTGCACGCGCCAGTTGTAACTCTGGGCCAATATCTTTAAATTGCTCAAGTTTTATATCTTTACCCTGATTTAACCGAGAAATTAATTGATTGATACTTGATATTTGATAGCAAGAAAAAGCACTTTGCAGCGCGACGGCTAAGGTAATAATTAATGCCCCCCAGACCGTATAATGACGGATCGTTTTTATCATGGACGTGCCTCCGCAAGTTTACATGCCAATAACAGGCTAATAAAGAAGCTGGCTAATAAATAGCACGGGGGTGAGAGATCTTGTTTAGGTATTTTTTCGATATAATGTAAGGGCATATTTTCTAATTTGTTAATATCATTAATCGCTTCTTGCACGGCATCGGGGTTTTCTGCCTGATAGGCTTTATAGGGGATACCTAAACTAGTAAAAAATAAATGTAAATAGCGTTCGGGCATGGCACCTGCATTATCGTCGCGTGGATTGTCTGGTTTTTCGTATAGACCAGGGCTATTTTCACTGCGCATAAAAATCCAGTACAAACGAATGTTCAGCTGCTTAACCCAGCGTCTTATTATTGCCTCGCTATCTGGGTCAATCACTGCCGCACCATCAGACACTAACAGGATAATACGCGAGCCGGTCTGTGAGTTTTGTTGTTGAAAAAAAGACAAGCCCATTGTCAGGCCTTTGCTGATATTGGTGTAGGCTAATGCGGGTAAATCTGTAGCAGAAACGGCGGCAAGGACAGCTTGTTTATTCTCAGTCAATGGCATAAAAAATAACGGTGAGGTACTGTATCCCGCCACCCCGATTCGGTCATGCTTTCGCTTATTAATAAACTCAGTGAGTAAGCGTTTAGCCGCACTGGATTTTGATTCTTCACTACCGTCGGGTGCTTTGCCCGTATAGGTATAATCCATGCTTTTACTTCTGTCCAGTAACAATACAATATGTGCGCCATAACCTATCCGCTCCCTGCTTTGTTTACCACGATTTAAACCAGCTAAAGCTAAAACTAGGCAAGTAATCGCTGCCATAGCAATCAATTTTATCAACACAGAAAAAAATGTAGAGAGCGCATCGGTAGGTATTATTTGAATCGAAGGGTAGCTACTCTGACTCACACCATTATTAAATAGAGGTAACAAAGTTAGTAATAAAGCAAGCAATACCCAAGGGTGGTCCACAGCTAGGTTCATCGCATTCCTCTTTCTATTTGCAAACAATGTTGACACAAGGTTTTTATTTTATCGTTTTCAATTTTATGACAGCGACTGATAGCATCAAAATAGTACTGATTTGAGTAATTAAAAAACCAGATCAATTCACTATGGAGCTGTTGATAGCTTGGGAATCGTTGATAAAAATCGCTCAACTGATGCTTAAATAAAGGTTTACCATTCAAATTATTTAATGCCTTGTGCATAATATTCAGCATACTAGCCAAGTCATTATCAGGTGTTTTTTCTAATTGCCGCGCAGGTCGTTTGAATATCTGATATTTTGGTAAAAAGGTCAATATGCCGTAAAGCCAAGCCAAATAAGCAGCTATTAAGCAGGCGGTAAACAAGCTCAACATCAGACAATTAAGTGAGATGGTGTTATCCAATAAAGGCGCAGCTGTATTTGCACGCATATACTCTTTGCCATCCTCTTTTCGGATGGCCAATTCTCGTAGCGGTGCACTGGTAAAAGACCAGCGTGGAACTATTTTTTCTATAGTGTTGCCAAACTGCCTAAATTGTAGAGTAAAGCTGGGAAGTTCAAGCATTTTTACTTCTAAAGGTGCATAGAAAAGTTGATAGGTCAGCTCAATTTGATAACGAATACCCTCACGAGTATTACTTTTATCAATTTTAATTTTATTCAAATTAAGCCAGCGATTAATCTCACCTTTACCGGGAATACTACTGTATTGCAAAGCCAGTCCCTTTCTGGTTTCTACAATAATACGCTGTTTGATTTCATCACCAATCACATAACCAAAAGGACGGGGGGTTTGTACTTGAAAATGTGTCACGGGTTCGTTGAGTGAGCTAGAACAACTATTCAATAACCAGCCAATAAAAAAAACAAAAACAGTTTTATGCCACATGTTATTAACCTGCTCGCTGTAAAAAATACTCGCTAATGGATTCTGCACGATATCCTTGATCTATAAATAACGGTTCACAACCAAAACTTCTAAAACAATGCTGTAATTGTTGTTGTTTTTGCTTAAATGCGTTTTGAATTTTCTGTTGCAAGGAGGGACGCATCCACAAGGTGCGAGTTTGACCTTGTTCCAGATCAGAAAATTTCACCACACCCCAGCGGGGTAAATCACTGCTTTCTTTTTTATCCCATAACACCAGAGGGACTACCGTATGTTTATTCAATCTTTGCATTTGTTGTTGAATCATTTTAATCGGCATATAAAAATCAGATAACAGGAACACCAAAGCAGCACTATTAGGTAAATAATCAGTCGCTTTTAATAAACTATCCGCCTGACCTGTGAACACAGTTGCTTGAATCCGTTTAGCTATTTCATTCACCCGCCCTTGCTGTAAGCTAGCAGGAGAAATGAGTAGTTGAGCATCAACTGTTTGACCGCAGCCAACAAAACCAAAACGATCACCCGTAGCATGGGCAGATTTAGCAACTGAGAGCAGACAATCGACAAGGACATGCTGTTTCTTGTAGTGCCCCTGATATCCCATAGAGGCAGATAAGTCAGCCAGTAAAAAAACGTCCAGCCGTGATTGTTGCTGGAAAGATTTAACTTGATACTGAGAAAAAGGATTAAGTAGACTGGCTCTTAAATCAATATGCCTTGGATCGGGGGCTGAAATCAACGGTTTGTGATGCTTAAAAAGAAGCCCATTGCCTACGATTTTACCTGCGTGAGCACCTGGAAACACATTATACTGGGCGGCTTTGCGGTAATAAAAAATATTGTTTTCTATCATCTTACGACTGATTAAGATTGATTAATGACGAGCATTACAAATGCAGTGGTAAAGAGCAAATACACAGGGATGCTGTATTTTAAAGGGCTGTTAACAATCAGCTTAACAACACCTGAGTGGTTTTTATGTTGCCGGTTGTACAGTGACTCACCCAATAACCAAAGCAGTGAGTTAGCCATCATTAATGCCGTGATGCTTAACAGACTCGCCTCGGTAAACAAAAAGGATTTGTCGGTTAATAGCTCTGCCCGTTCATTGGTATGAACTAAGTTTGCCATTAATATTCCCACTATTAATGCACCCTCATCAAAAGCAACCAGAAAAAAACCATAGCTGAAGAAACGAAAACGTTGGCAGCTTGTTTTGAACTGGGTTGACCTTTCTGCCAGATAAACAAACGGAAGGCTCAGGCAAAACAGTAACAAGCCGATAATACTGATTAATCCCCAGAATTTAGCCCCAATAGCTGAGTTAAGTGAGGTTGTATAATAAGAGGCATAAGAAATCCCACTAAAATGATCCAAACGTCCGGCAATAATGGCACAGACAAATCCTACACCTGACCAGTTTAAATAAACCGCCAGTAAATCATTGAAACCACTTTCTGGGGTGATTGCTTTAAAAAATGCTTGTTTAGTCATAGCGTTGTTATTTTTGTTATTTTTCTCTGGTCCCCACGCTCCTGCGTGGGAACGAGGGGAATTTTACACCCAGCATGTTATTGATTACGGTGCGGCGATCCCCTCAAGAATACCGGCTATTAATTCGGGCATGAGTTGTTCTTGTCGATAACTGTAAATTGGATTTAAAAAAATGCGGTGTGCCATGGTGACTTGAAATACAGCCTGTAAATCTTCAGGTAATAGCGTCTCTCGATTTTCCAGCCAGGCATTCACTTTGGCCGCTCGAATTAAAAAGCTCATGCCTCTAGGACTGGCTCCAGAAAGAATCAGTTGATCCATTTCCACATCGGCTAATTTAATACCGTATTGCTTAGGATATTTACTGGCTTTCCATAAATCCAGCGCATAATTTTTTAACATGGCACTGGGCTGAATACTTTGTTGAATCTGCTGGGCTAATTCATTTAATTGGTAATAAGCAATTTTTCCTGTTTCCATTTCAGCTATCAAACTATCAACATCATGAAAACGGGCATTAAAAATAAGCTCTTTTAACAGACCGTCATCTGTTGGCATGTCGATATTGATTTCCATCATAAATCGGTCACGTGCAGCAGCCGGCAACTCAAAGGTTTCCTCTTTTTCTATCCGGTTTCTATCTGCAAAAACCTGTATATGAGGAAACTGATACTCTTGATTAAACGCGCTGATACTTCTTTCAGCCATCACTCTAAGTAATAGAGAGTGGACTTGAGGTCGCGCACGGTTTATTTCATTAAAGAAAAATGTAGCCAGGCTTTCGCCCTGTTTAAGTAAGGGCCCTGGGTCTACTTGTGGCTTGCCTTTATTATCAAGGTAAGTGTAATAAATCAAGTCCGCAGGCATTAAATCTATGGTGCCTTCAATCCTTTGATAGTCGCCTCCCAATCCTTGCGCAATAGCGCGTAGCAAAGTGGTTTTTCCTACCCCGACATGACCTTCCAGTAATACATGTCCACGTGCAAAAACAGAAATAACACAATGCCTTACTGCTTGCTGCTGGCCAAGTATGGTGTGATTAATTTGTTGCTCGAATTGTAAGGCTAAGTTACGCCAGTCACTGAGTTGATTATTCAAATTGATTATCCAAAAAAACTCCGACTCGGAGGAGAGTCGGAGTGTTTAACTAATATTAATCTTTACCGGAAAAGCTTGCTGGCTATTTCCAGAAAGGGACTGATACTCTGATCAAAAATCAGTACCTTTTAAATGGCAAGATTTTTATCTTGCCAAGATGAGGTGTCTTAAATCTCATCTACGTCATAAACAAAACTGCCTGTTTTATTAAAATGGTCTGAGCGTTGTTTATTGCGCGCCTCCATTTCTTTAATTGAAGCAGATTGTTTATTCAGTTCGTTGGAATCATGCTTGGGATCATATTTGCTACCCGCCACCTTAGCAGGGTAGCCTGGTTTTGGTTCCCAGCAATTTCCGGGTTCTTTGCAGTTTGTACCGTCATAAGCCTGAGCTGTAAACGATACGGATGCTGTTAATAAAACAGCGATAGTTAACAATTGCTTTTTCATCTCTAATCTCCTGAGTTATTTTTTCAGCCACTTGGCTTTTTTTGGTTTACCTACATAAATAGACCGTAGCCAGCCCATAATTTTTAACATTTCATCTGTGTTGAAGCTGCCATACTGAGGCCCCATCATACCTTTAGCCCCGCCAAATAAAATTTCAAATAAGCCTTTGTCTGTCGCTATAGCTGGATATGTCCAATAATCATCCGCTAACCCCGGGCCAATTTTTCCTTCTGCCTCATGCCCATGACAACCAGAACAGCCTGTCATATAGAGACTTTCACCCTCTTCAATAGCCTCTTTATCCGTATTGTAGGGGTTTTTACCTTCTTTCATAAACTCTTTGAAAGCTGGTGTATTGCCGCCTTTTTTTGCGAAACTCATATCTAATACAGAGCCTAGCAACGCATGGCGCAAAGTAATATCTGCTTGGACATGGCTGCCGAAAAGTGAGGCTGCCAAGACTGCACTGCTCACTATTATTTTAAATCTCATTATTTATCCTTATTCTTTAATAACATCACAACTTATACTTTAGACAGTAACGGAATCCCCTCATCTTCCAGCAACGCTTCAATTTCAGAGCTTTGGTGCTGAATAAAACTATTTAATTGGTTTAATAATGCAGTTTCCCCTTTGCGTACTGCCATTGAGGTGCTGTAATGTTGGCCGACTTTTTCACCATCTGCTCGGGTGCTGTTATTAGGGACAACAGACATGGTGAGAGGAACAGAAGATGCCTTAACATAACGTGCTGCAGAAGGCCCCCAAAGCACTGCAATTTCCGCCTTACCATTAGAAATATCATTAATCATCTTATCGGTTTCATATTTCACATATTGGTTTCTACGAGACTTAAAACCAACTAATTCCTTATTGTAATTAAAGGTATCGCTATACCTTCCTATTGCTCGCACCATCACTTCAGATGGTGTACCTGGAATATAACCAATTCGGTTCACCGAGCGTAAAATATCACTGTCCCAATCGTGTAAATCCAAATCATCTTCTTCCCGTGAAATAAAGGTATAGCCAGAGCGGTAATAAGGTTGTGTGGTTGCAACTCTTGGGTCACCAGCATCGACGCCAATAACAACATCACATAGACCTTTGTCCAAAAAGTCACGAACAAAATATCGAGGGTCTTTCCAGTAGACATATTTAATTTTACGATTTAGATATTGCCCCATTAACTGGGTTAGCTTATTTTCAAAGCCTTCTCCCTTTTTATTGGAATACGGCATTTCATCTTCTGCTGCGCAAACTTTTAGCACCTTACCCGTGGGCACAGCTGCAATTTCAGGTTGTGCATTTGCTGCACAGCCTGAAATTAATGTCAGTCCCGTTAGGCAAAGTAATCTCGATTTTAGTCTCATGTTTTTATCTGTAAATAGTGTGAGTTTCTGTGGAGCTTCTCATTCCCACACAGAGCATGGAAACAAGAAACTCTATAGGCTTATTAATCCAGTGCAAAAGTCATGACACCCCCACCCATTTGGGTGTAATGTGCCAGTTCTTTAAACGCACCTACCGCACCCAAGCCAGCCGTAGGGTCTTGTAAGTCAAAGACTAATCCCACACCAGGCCAGCCACCTACACCATAGTAAATAGAAACAAATTGTTTGCCATTGTGCTTATAAGTAATCGGATGACCAATAACCCCAGAAGGCAGTTTAAACTTCCAAAGCTCTTCACCATTTTTTGAGTTAAGTGCTTTGATATAGCCA
>CAZMQH010000025.1:0-17449 GCA_964568245.1 uncultured Methylomarinum sp. | reverse complement strand
GGAGGGATAAAAAGACAAGAGAGCTGGGTATATTATTTGTTACTGCCTCCCTTATTCTGTCAGATTAAGAATAGTTTGTAGGAGCGTCCGCCCTCGGCGCGAATAAAATAATGCTCTTTTCTTTAATAAATCGCGCAGAGGGCGGACGCTCCTACAATATTTCTGTTAAATTAAATATATTCAAGTAAGCAATTGAAAGAAATAAAATTATTAGTGGAGGTTCATCATGGTGAAATCATTAGCGCATGGAAAAAACACTTTTGTAGTTGAAGTAACAAATATTTCTGCACATGGAATTTGGCTTTTAACTCATGGTAAAGAGCTGTTTATGTCTTATGAGGATTTTCCTTGGTTCAAAAATCAAACTATTACATCAATTACTAATGTAAAAGAACAGCGTTTGGGGCATTATTATTGGCCAGAAATTGATATTGATTTAACTGATGAAATAATTGAAAACCCTGTCAAATTCCCTCTTAAAACGATATGAATTATAAAACAATAGAATCTTTTGTAGGCAATACACCCTTAGTAAAACTGCAAAGGTTACCTGGAAAAACCAGTAATATCATCTTAGTAAAGCTAGAGGGTAATAATCCCGCAGGTTCAGTAAAAGATCGCCCAGCTTTAAGTATGATTCAACATGCAGAAGCACGGGGTGAGATTAAACCTGGTGATAGTTTAATTGAAGCGACCAGTGGTAATACAGGGATTGCACTGGCAATGGCATCGGCAATTAAAGGTTATAAAATGACCTTGATTATGCCAGATAATATGAGTGCAGAACGTATAGCTTCAATGAAAGCTTATGGCGCAGAAATTATTTTAACGCCAGCTGCTGGCAGTATGGAAGGTGCTATTGATTTAGCCCGTAAAATGCAAGATGAAGGCAAGGGGCGAATTTTGGATCAGTTTTCTAATTCAGATAATCCATTGGCGCATTATGAAGGGACTGGGCCAGAAATTTGGCGAGATACGGAAGGGGAAATCACTCATTTTGTCAGTGCAATGGGAACAACGGGCACTATTATGGGAACCTCTAAGTATCTGAAACAACAAAACCCAGAGATTCAGATTGTTGGCGTGCAGCCAGAAGGCAAATCAAAAATTCCTGGGATTAGACGTTGGCCAGAAGCATATTTACCTAAAATCTATCATCCAGAAAACATTGATCAAATTATGGATGTAGATCAGATATCAGCTGAACAAACGACACGAGAACTTGCGGCTAAAGAAGGAATTTTTTCAGGTATTTCATCAGGTGGTGCAGTTTCAGCCGCTTTGCAATTATCTAAAACAGTCGAAAGTGCAGTTATCGTGGCTATTATTTGTGATCGTGGAGATCGTTATCTTTCGACAGGTGTGTTTCCAAGTTAAAAAACATAAATAAATATATTTGTAGAGACAAGGCATGCCTTGTCTCTACGGTAGGCGTGTACAAGCTATATTTATTTGCTAGAATTGTTAGATTTTTCTAATTCAGCTTCTACCCTATTGACTCCGAATCATCAGCACTAAAAAACCCAGTGATTTTTTCCCATAAAGTTTTTTCTAAATCACGTTTAGGAATAATCACAATGGCCTCATTTGATGGTTTTTTAACGGGCATTGAACTTGGTCTAAGATCACCCTGAACACTGACTAACTTGTCACCCTCAAAAAATAAAGAAAGCCTTTTTTGAGTTCTTTCTTCACCCCCTAATTGTACTGAATAAATATAGTCCCAGCGTTTTTGGTGAAAAACATCAATTAGCATTGAAGACCCCATAATATATAAAACTTGGCGCTTGCTCATATGAGGACGAAGCTGGTCAACTATTTCCTGATTGATAATATTCCCTTGATGTATATCAAGGGTATAGACACAACTAGGTAAAGAAATACTGGCTATTAGTGTTAGAAGATAACTAAATTTTCTCATGTTTTCATCATTAAAATAACGTATATCGAAAATCATACCGTATGTTAAAAGATAATCCTATAAAAGTATCAGCAAGTCACCACAAAAAAAGATACAATTGATTCCTGTAATTGATAATGTATTACAAAACTATGTCTAATATGGAGAATAGCAGTTGGAAAGTAATGATTTACGAAATGTGGGACTTAAAGTCACATTGCCTAGAGTTAAGATTTTAGAAATACTAGAAAAACAAACAGATCAGCGTCATTTATCTGCTGAAAGTGTCTATAAGATTTTATTAAGTGAAAATGAGGAAATTGGTTTAGCCACTGTTTATCGGGTACTTACTCAGTTTGAAGCGGCTGGCTTGGTTACTCGCCATCATTTTGAAGGTGGAAATTCCATTTTTGAATTAAATAGAGGTCAGCATCATGATCATATGGTTTGTATGAAATGTGGAAAAGTAGATGAGTTTACCGATGCTGTTATTGAGCAACGCCAAATAGGTATTGCAGAAAAATTGGGGTACGAATTAACTGCTCATAGTTTATATCTCTATGGTTTCTGCAAAAAATGTAAAAAATAATAATACTTCCTTATGTTTAAACCTCTTACATTGTATATCGGTTTGCGATATACGCGAGCAAAGCGACGCACCCAATTTATCTCCTTTATCACTTTAACCTCTGTTTTAGGCATTGCTTTAGGCGTAACCGCCTTAATTGCAGTACTTTCAGTTATGAATGGTTTTGAATCTGAATTACGTGAACGTATTTTGGGGATGACGGCACATACCACTATTTCAGGCAGAGACGGTAAACTTTATAATTGGCAGCAATTAGAGAAAAAAGTCATTAATAAGCCACATGTTATAGGCTCTGCTCCTTTTGTAAAAGGACAGGTTATGGTTAATGCGGGTAGGCGAGTAAGTGGAACATTACTGCGAGGTATTATTCCTGAAAATGAGCCAAAGGTATCAGAAGTTGCTAATAAAATGAAAGTGGGAACATTAGCTGATTTGGTTCCTGGTAAGTTTAGTATTATTTTAGGGGCAGAGTTAGCAAATTATTTAGGTGTCATGCCAGGTGATAAAATTACTGTTATCACCTCACAAGTTAATTCAACGCCTGCTGGAATTCTACCGAGATTGAAACGGTTTACTGTGGTTGGAATTTTTCAAGTGGGTATGTATGAATATGACCGTAATATGGCGTTGATTCATATTGAAGATGCTAAGAAATTGTTTCGCTTGGGGGATGCTGTTAACGGTTTACGATTAAAATTAGATGATTTATTTAATGCGCCTAGAATCACTCAGACCCTAGCCAATGAACTTTATAATAAATACAGTGTAAGTGACTGGACTAAAGCGCATAGTAACTTTTTTAGGGCGATTAAAACTGAAAAAAGGGTGATGTTCATTATCTTATTATTGATAGTGGCGGTTGCAGCCTTCAATATTGTTTCAACTTTAGTGATGGTGGTCACTGATAAACGAGGTGATATTGCCATTTTAAAAACCCAAGGATTATCCAACATGTCTGTGATGGGGATTTTTATAGTGTTAGGCGGTATTATCGGTATTATTGGTACTGTTTTAGGGGTTGCAGGGGGCGTGTTGTTAGCTTTAAATATTGAAACGATTATTCCAGCTGTTGAAGGTTTTTTCGGTGTGCAGTTTATGGCGGCTGATGTCTATTATATTAGCGATGTTCCTTCTGAATTAGTATGGGCCGATGTTTATACGATTGCTATCATATCTTTTTCTTTATCTTTAATCGCCACGCTTTACCCTGCTTGGCAAGCTTCTAGAGTGAACCCAGCTGAGGTGTTGAGATATGAATAATTCTGTCATATTGCAATGTCAGAATCTGGCCATGCGCTATCAGCAAGGTGATTTAGATGTGAGTGTTTTAAAAGGCGTTGATTTATCTATTAATACAGGTGAGCGTGTTGCCATCATGGGAGCATCAGGATCAGGAAAAAGCACTTTGTTACATTTGTTGGGTGGATTGGAAAAGCCAACACAAGGACAAGTGATATTAGATGGTGAGAACCTGAATACAATTAGTGCTTCAAAACTAAGTAAATTAAGAAACCGATCCTTAGGGTTTATCTATCAGTTTCATCATTTGTTAGGTGAATTTACTATTTTAGAAAATGTAGCCATGCCGCTTTTAATTGCTGGACGCTCAGTGAAAGAATCCCAAATAAAAGCCTCTGAACTTTTGACTCGAGTAGGATTAGGGCATAGGGTAAAACATAAGCCTGGTGAGTTGTCGGGTGGAGAAAGGCAGCGGGCTGCGGTAGCAAGAGCGTTAATCAATAATCCTAAATGTGTATTGGCTGATGAACCTACTGGGAATCTGGATAGTAAAACAGCAGAACAAATTTATCAGTTAATGCTGGAATTAAACCAAGAGTTACAGGTTAGTTTTTTGGTCGTAACGCATGATATAGATTTGGCCAAAAGAATGGATAAAGTTTTACACATGGAAGATGGCTTGATTGTATCTGCTTAGGATGATTGTTTCACAATTTGGACGTCTTACCTCCATCTCCAAAGGGAAAAGGAAGTATAGAGAGCTTTGTCGTCAATTGGCGTATAAAAACAAGTTTTTATACGCCTTGGGTTTGGGCAAAAACAAGTTTTTGCACTCCTAATTAAAAAAAATGCTGAATATTTTATCTTTCGACTCTAATCTGCTTAGAAAGTAGATTAGAGTCTGTGGAGATCATCTTACTTATTTTGTCTAGCTTTCCATTGTTGACTAATACTGTATTTCCAAAAAAGTCGCATCCCAAAATAGCCGACGACTGAAGAAATAATACCTAAAATTAAACAACCGAATAAGAAAGGGCCACCAATATCCCCTAGGCTAGACGTTATGCTGTCTATGGAAAATTCAAAATCTTCGCTAGGTGCTGCTTGGCCTAAAGATTTTAAGCCGACAAGATAGGCAAAATAAAACATGGGTGGCATGGTTAGAGGGTTGGTTATCCATACTAATGCAACTGAGATGGGTAAATTAGCTCTAAAATAAAAGGCAGCAACAGCGGCAATAACCATTTGCCCTGGGGTAGGAATCCATGCTGCAAATAAACCAATAGCAAAAGCGAGTGAAACTGAACGACGATTTAAATGCCATAAATTAGGTTCATGTAATCGATCGCCCAAAAACTGTAAGCTCTTTTGTTGTTTGATTTTTTCAGGATCAGGCATGTATTTTTTTATTAGTTTTTTTGGCATGACGCTGTCTTTTTTATTAAGTAGTCTTTAAGTCTATCAGGTTAATTATATTTAGTGTGAAGTATACTTCAGGTTTAATAGAATTAGCCGCTATACTTTGCTATAGGGATTAAACTGGGGTTGCTATGAAAAACATTACCAATACAACGACATTTTCTCATAATGTTAAACAAATAAAAGCAAGTTATTCAAAAGAACAGGGCGCTCCTCTTGGTCAGCAGATATCAGCTACAGCTCATGAAAAAAATGAAGTGAAAAGTTCTGGATTAACACTGGAGTCGATTAAAAAACAAAATAATAAAGCTATTCTCCAATCAAGCATGGAGGTCAGCGTGGGAGCTGGAAATGAACCGCTAGCGCTGCTTTATAAAGTGGCAATAGACAATATTAATGAAGTGTTAAAACTTGAATTTGGTGACAATGCTATTCAGACTGCATATGATACTGAACTCGATGTAAGTCCAGAAGCAACGGCAGATAGAATTGTATCCATGAGCACCGCTTTTTTTTCACAGTATCAAGAGCAACATGCAGACCTATCTACAGAAGAAGCGGTTAAGTCATTTGCAGAAATTATTGCGGGAGGAATTGATAAAGGTTTTGCAGAAGCAAAATATGTATTGGAAGGGCTTAAAGTACTTGAAGGCGAAATTTCCAGTAATATCGATGCCACTTATGATTTGGTTCAAGATGGCCTGCAAGCTTTTGTAGATAGTTATATTGATTCAGATAAACAAGAGGATGAAGAGGGGTAATGTTCTTTTCAATACTGTCGTTCGTGGCAGGTATTGTTTTTGTGCAACAGTTTGTAATATTACCAGAGGCTAAATGGATTATCACAATAGTGATTATGGTCTTTTTTCTAGCTTTCTTTCACTTATGGCGGCTGATGTTTTTTACTATTGGCATATTGTGGGCAATTTACTTCGCTAGCATTCGTTTAGCGGATCGCTTACCCGATAGTTTAGAAGGGAAAAATATTCAGATTGAAGGGCAGGTGATTGGTTTACCCCAATATAATGATCGACGTGTACGCTTTGACTTTAAAGTTTTAAATTCTCAATTTAAACTACCCAAAAAAATTAGATTAAGCTGGTATTTCCCCAAGCAAAACATTAAAGCGGGACAGCATTGGAAAATGACTGTCAAACTAAAAAAACCACATGGACGGCTTAACCCTGGGAGTTTTGATTACGAACGCTGGTTATTCAGTCAGAAAATCGGAGCAACTGGCTATATTAGAAATAACCCTCCAGCAGTGTTGTTAGACACAGATCCCTTCTGGCAAAATATTGATGTTTTACGTCAACAAATTTCCAATAAATTAACGACTTTATTACAGGGTAGTGACAATATAGGAATAATTAAAGCCCTGACTATTGGTGAAAAACATGAGATAGGAGAGCAACAATGGACGGTTTTTAGAAAGACCGGAACCATTCATTTGATTGCTATTTCAGGGTTACATATTGGGCTTATTTCTGGCTTGATTTATTTCTTAGTATTTAAATTAGCCATTACATTTTTTATGACTTCACCGCAAAAGATTGCAGCAATAAGTGCTGTCGTGGTTGCTATCTTTTATGCAGCTCTCGCAGGTTTTTCAGTTCCAACTCAGCGAGCATTAATGATGTTGATTACTGTGATGCTCGCTTTAACCCTACAGAGAAATACTTTAATTAGAAATACCTTGGCTTTAGCTATGCTAGGAGTGGTGATACTTGATCCCTTAGCTGTTTTATCTGCGGGTTTCTGGTTATCTTTTTTAGCCGTTACCTTTATCGTTTATATTTTGGCAGGTCGTCTTGCAAAGGCTGGATATTGGGTTGGGGTCATTAAAATTCATTGTGTTACAGCAATAGGGCTCTCACCCTTGCTTATATTTTATTTCCAGCAACTGTCATTAGTTGCCCCACTAGCTAACTTTATAGCCGTTCCTGTTGTGAGTTTGTTGATTGTTCCGTTAAGTTTTATTGCCTTATTAACCATGACTATCTCTGTTGATCTATCGATGTATTTACTGATAATTATTGATGAAATATTAAACGGCTTGTGGTTTGTGCTATCTAAATTGGCAGAACTACCTTATGCAAATGCGAGCACTGCTTCCCCCTCGTTTTATGTGATAGCTTTTGCTTTGTTGGGCAGTTTTATTTTGTTAGCGCCCAGAGGAACGCCAGCACGATGGCTAGGCTGTGTATTGTTATTACCCATTCTTTTTGTAAAACAGGATACACAAAATATAGCTGATTTTAAAGTGACGCTATTAGATGTGGGGCAGGGGTTGGCAACAGTTGTTGAAACAACAAACCATACCTTAGTCTTTGATACCGGCGCAAAATATTCAGAGCACTATAATATGGGAAGTTCAGTGGTTATTCCTTTTCTTCAACATCAAGGAATACAGCATATTGATAAATTAATCATTAGCCATGGGGATAATGATCATATTGGAGGAGCTGAATCCATTGTTGAGCAGATTCAGGTACAGCAAATTTTGACCAGTAATCCAAAACAATTAACTCAATATCAACCTGTTAATTGTGAGGCAGGGCAACAATGGGATTGGGATCACGTAACCTTTAAAATAATTTCACCTGCTATCAATGCAGTAGAGGGTGAAAACAATAATTCATGCGTGCTAAGGGTTAGCTCTCAATATAAAAGTGTTTTATTAACGGGCGATATAGAAAAACAGGCTGAAAACTGGCTGCTTAAGCAGCAAGATCTAGTGTTAAAAAGTGATGTTTTAATTGCACCTCATCATGGGAGTAAAACATCATCAACATTAGCCTTTTTAAAGGTTGTTGATCCTGAGATGATTTTAATTCCAGCGGGTTATAAAAACCGTTATTCATTCCCACACACGGAAGTGATTGGGCGATATAAAGACTTAAATAAAAAATGGCTGAATACTGCTGAACAGGGAGCAATTAAAGTTGAAGTAAAAAAAAACCAAATAAATATTAGTTCAATGCGACAAGAAAAGGGACGGTATTGGAATTGAGAAAATCATCTTGGATAAGATGTAGAAACAAGGCATGCCTTGTCTCTACTACAGAAAAATATTATGCTCTAGCACACACCCAAATATCCACTCTATTCACCCCTGATTTTTTCAATACTTTAGCAAGCTCATTAACAGTAGACCCTGTTGTCATCACATCATCAAAAATCGCAACATGATAAGCCGTTATTGGGCTGATTATTTTAAAGGCATTTTTAACATTCTTTTTGCGTTGGTTAGCGTGTAAATTAATTTGGTGAGGCGTATCTCTGTGTCGGATACAGGATGTAGTATTAAGCGGGATATTGAGTTGTTTTGATAAAATATGCGCTATTTCTATGCTTTGATTAAACCCACGGTCTTGATAACGCTGTTTATGTAAAGGGACTGGGATGATTAATTCAGGCATTTCAGCGGTTTTATTTAGGTGAGATGCAAGTAAAGAACCTAACAATCGAGCATTTTTGTATTGTCGGTTAAATTTTAAGGTAGCAATGAGGTGGCGAATAATATTTTGATGAATAAAGGGCGCATAAGTCTCGTCAAATAGAGGGGCGTGACTAATACAATGTCCGCACAATTGTGGCGAAGGGTTCGGGGTCTCAAATATTTCAGCGCAGCGATAACAGCAATGAAGATTCCGAGTTAAATCATTAAAACAGCCTTGGCAGATGTCTTGATAATCAAAACCGGCATTTCCACATAAGATGCAGGTAGGCGGAATCAGGTAATGCTGTATAATATTAAGCCAGTTGTTTACCATAAAGAGTTCATTAGGTTGACAAGTACCCATAAAAACGAGGTTAATTGAATGTCAGCAAATCCAAATATAGATCAAATATCAGCAAATGCACAGTTAAATGTTGCGAGTTCACTTAGAAATGATTGGCAATTAGATGAGGTGAAAGCACTCTATGCTTTACCATTTAATGACCTTTTATTTAAAGCACAAACGATACATCGAGAAAATTTTGATCCAAATGAAGTGCAAATCAGCAGCTTATTAAGCATTAAAACAGGTTCCTGTTCAGAAGATTGTGGTTATTGTCCACAGAGCGCACGCTATGATTCTGACTTAACCCCTGAAGCATTAATGCCTGTGGATGAGGTGATTAAATCAGCAAAATTAGCAAAAGACCAAGGCGCATCCCGTTTTTGTATGGGAGCTGCATGGCGTAGCCCTAAAGATAAAGATATTGAGCGTGTGGTTGAAATGGTTCAAGGGGTTAAAGCCTTGGGAATGGAAACTTGTGTCACTTTAGGTATGCTGACAGATAAACAAACAGTGGCCTTAAAAGACGGTGGACTAGATTATTACAATCATAATTTAGATACTTCTGAAGACTATTACACCGAAGTTATTACCACGAGAACTTATCAAGATAGATTAGATACTTTAGCGCGCGTTCGTGATTCGGGTATTAATGTTTGTTGTGGAGGTATTGTTGGCATGGGCGAGTCTGATGATGACAGGGCTAATTTATTAATTGAATTAGCTAATTTACCAAAACACCCCGAAAGTGTACCTATTAATATGCTTGTTAAGGTTGAAGGTACGCCATTAAGCAATACAGAAGTTTTAGACCCTTTGGTTTTTATCAGAACAGTTGCAGTAGCAAGAATTTTAATGCCGCATTCTCGTGTGCGTTTATCGGCTGGAAGAAAAGAAATGTCTGATGAAATGCAGGCTTTATGCTTTTTTTCAGGTGCTAATTCTATTTTTTATGGTGATAAATTATTAACCACTGATAATCCAATGAGCAACCATGATTTGGCTTTATTTGAACGATTAGGTATCTATTCAGGCGGATCTAGCTACGCATAATGGCAAAAGGTTTTGTTGATTTAGCGGATGAGTTGCAACAAATAAAGCAACAAAACTTATACCGTTCTCGGCGTGTTATTTCCACAGCACAAGGTGTAGAAATAATCATTGATGGCAAGCCGCTGATTAATTTTAGCAGTAATGATTATTTAGGTTTAGCCAATCACCCCGAGGTTGTCGCGTCTTTTCAACGGGCAACGAATGAATATGGCGTAGGCAGTGGATCTGCACATTTAATCTGTGGACATAGCCAAAGCCACCATGCTTTAGAACAGGAATTGGCTGAGTTTACTGGGCGAGATAGAGCCTTGTTATTTTCCACTGGTTATATGGCCAATATGGGGGTAATTTCTGCTTTAGTGGGGCGAGGTGATCAAATTTTTCAAGACCGTTTAAATCATGCTTCATTATTGGATGGTGGATTGTTATCAGGTGCGCGATTTAAGCGTTACCTGCATAATAATCTTGATGACTTAACGTATAAGATAAAACCAATAGAAGGGCGAACTTTAGTGGTAACGGATGGGGTTTTTAGCATGGATGGTGATGTTGCGCACTTAGCAGAATTGTCTAAGTTGGCAGAAAAAAAAGATGCTTGGTTAATGGTTGATGATGCACATGGACTGGGTGTTTTGGGTGAAACAGGTGCGGGGCTGTTGCAGCAAGCGAATTTAACGCAAAATGATGTTGCAATATTAATGGGGACATTAGGCAAAGGATTAGGGACTTTTGGTGCTTTTATTGCAGGATCGGATGTATTAATTGAAACCTTAATTCAAAAAGCACGAAGCTATGTTTTTACCACTGCATTACCTCCCGCTGTTGCAGAAGCTACAAGAACCAGCCTCAAATTAGTAATTAATGAAAGTTGGCGTAGAGAGAAATTAAATTCTCTGGTTAAACGCTTTCAATCAGGGGCAAAGCAGTTAGGTTTATCAATAATGTCATCAGATACGGCTATACAGCCTATTTTAATAGGCGATAGTCAACGAGTTGTAAATATGAGTAAGGCTTTGTTAGAGCACGGTTTTTTAGTCGGTGCAATTCGTCCACCTACCGTCCCCAAAGGTGAAGGGCGATTAAGAATTACTTTTTCAGCTAATCACCAGCCAAAACATGTGGATCAATTGCTAGATGCTTTAGATACAATTTCACTATGACTAAAATCTATAAAGAAGTCTATGGGCAAGGAAAGCCTATCGTATTAATTCACGGCTGGGCCATGCATACAGGCATTTGGCGAAAATTTGCTTGGCAATTAGCAAAAAACTACCAAGTAATCTGTTTAGATTTACCTGGGCATGGTTTAAGTGAGGTGGTTGAGCCTTATACTTTAGATAATATTTGTAGCACACTGATTGAAAGCATGCCGGCGGAATCCTGCTGTGTTTTGGGTTGGTCCTTAGGTGCATCAGTTGCCTTGGCCTTGGCAGATAAATATCCGCAGCGTGTTAGCTCACTTATTTTATTGGCTGGCAATCCACGATTTGTACAAGAATCGGGCTGGGCTGGCGTAGCCCCTAAAATGTTAAATGGCTTTGCAGAAAACCTGCAATTAAATTGCCAACTTACTTTAACTCGCTTTTTAGCATTGCAAGTTAGTCGGTTGCCGAATAGAAAAAATCTGTTAAAAGAATTAAAACAAGCTATTGATGAATGCAATCCACCTACTGAACATGTTTTAAACAGTGCTTTAAATATCTTAAAACAGGCTGATTTACGTAAAGCTTTGATAGAAGCAGAATATCCCATTACCGTCATTCAAGGTGATAAAGACTCATTAATTCCTGTGCAAGTAAGCCACGGAATGAAAGCTATCAAAGCTGATTTGAATGTTAATATTATTGAGGGCGCTGGGCATGTGCCTTTTTTATCTCATCAAGCTGAAATTATTGAAATAATAAATCAAAGCCTATGAGTGCAGTGTTAACGATTGATAAAAATAAAGTCCGACAATCATTTTCTTCAGCAGCGAATTCTTATGATGAACTAGCTACTCTGCAAAGAAAAGTAGGGCTGAAATTATTACAGCAACTTTCGATAGAAAACACATGTCAGCAGGTTGTTGATATAGGCTGTGGAACAGGTTTTTTGACACAACAGTTGCTAGAGCGCGACTATTTCAAGCAAATACTTGCAGTTGATATTTCTTTGGCCATGGTGGAGTACACCCGCATAAAGTTAGCAGGGAATGCTAAGGTGAAATATATCTGTGCTGATGCTGAGACCCTGCCGTTTATCAATCATTCAGCCGATATGATAATTTCAAATCTGGCTTTGCAATGGTGTCAAAACCTAACAGCGGTATTTAAAAGTTTTAATCAAGCATTAAAACAACAAGGGCAATTGCACTTTGCAACCTTTGGCCCAAAAACCTTGCAAGAATTAAAACAAGCATGGGCAACTGTTGATGAATATACCCATGTTAATGAGTTTTACTCGGCGGATGAGGTCGATGATTTTTTGGAGCAAGCTGGTTTTAAAGATATTAAGGTTGTAACACAATGTTATCAATCATCTTATCCCACAGTTATAGCATTAATGCGCGAGTTAAAAGGGATAGGCGCTCATAATGTACTGTCTCGTCGCAACCGGAAAACCACCACAAAAACTCAAATGCAGGCAATGATTTCGGCCTATGAAAAAAATAGACAACAGAAAGGGATTCTCGCTACTTATGAAATACTATTTGTCTCGGCAACAGTTTAAGGTAGGGTTTTATTACTGACTCCCTAAGATGTCTGGCCTTTGTTGGGCATTATATTTGACCTATCACCAATTTCCTTAAACGGTATATAAAATCAAGCTGATTTCTTTTGATCAAGATTCTTAAGAATTTCTTCCAGCGGCACAAGATTCATCCGTACTCTAAATAATACATTATGATTGTGTAGCAGGCCAAAACAGTCGTATGTTCTGAGCATAATATTACTTTGGTTTAAAGTATTATCGCTAGATTCAGCATGTTGTTTAACCAAAATGTACAGCTTGTCATTATTTTTTAAGCGGCTTAAATGTTGCCTGTCGACCGAAATTTCATGCGAGGTATAAACCATAGGATTGCGCTTAAAATCATGATTTTCTAATTGCGCCTTTTCTAATAATGCACCTGATGCTAAGCTGCATGGAAAAACTTCTGGATAGTTTTCAATATGGGCTAATTCATTGAAATAATCTGATTGTTCTACTAAAGAACCTGAAAGAAAGTTTTTAACATTACCATTATGTAAAAACTTTCGTTTTAAAAAGTAGTCGGTGCCAGGAATAATGGTTTTATCTCGAATAACATTTAAGTTAGGCTGTGAACAAAAACTTGTATCCGCTAAAAACAAAGGTGTTTGCGTTTCTTTTTTAAAGCCTAATAAAATAGTTTTTCCTTCCGCTTTAATCGAAATTCTATTACCTAAGGTTAAACTAGGATTAGTTTTTATTAAGGTCTTTTTAATATCTAATTGGAAAGGTACGTTAGGTTTTAGTGCATTAACAAAGGTGGTTTGGTAATTACTAAAACGTAAATTATTTTCAGAAATAATCTGATCTTCATGGTGCGCTTCGCGATACAGGCGCATTTGATATTCAATTAAAGTATTAAGCTGATAGCCAAGAACAATCGGACCTTTAAATGGGTTGTGATGGATCTGTAACCATTTATGTTTATCATGAAATAGATTGAAATCATCAGAAGCATTACGGGCAACTTCTATATGAATTTGGTCAAAGATAAATTGTTTTGAGGTCATTGAAGCACATGCTCTATAAAGGTTGGGGACAATGTGGGTTCTTGTATCGGACTATCAAACCAAAAACTCATGGGATAGTCAAAGCCCATGCCATGCATATAATTATACAATGCTTTTTTTAAACCATGGCCCAACATTTCATGGTCTGTATTAACCGAGTCGATATAATCAATATCATTTTCAGCAAACAATACATTTTTATTAGGGATAAGTTCTATATTGTACTGTTGTGGATGTAAACCGATAGGGCTATGAATCGTCGCAGCAAAGCGATGCCAGTAGGCTGATTGAAAACAACCATTCTGCATTAATTGCCGTACGCGCTCTAATGAATCAATGGTTTCTTGCTCAGTTTGGGTGGGAAAGCCATACATTAAGTAAGCGTGGACCAAAATTCCAGCATTAGCAAAGTTTTTGGTGACTTTGGCGACTTGCTCAACGGTCACCCCTTTTTTCATTAACTTTAATAAGCGATCAGAGGCAACCTCTAATCCACCACTAATAGCAATACAGCCTGAATCTGCAAGTAATTGGCATTTTTCGGCACTAAAGGTTTTTTCAAAACGAATATTACCCCACCAGCTAATCACAATATCACGTTCGATTAGTTTTTCAGCCATAGCAAATAATACTTTGGGTGGCGCGGCTTCATCAACAAAATGAAAGCCAATTTCACCTGTTTCTGCGATTAAGGCTTCAATTCGATTAACAATCAATTCAGCTCCAGCATCATCATAATGGCCGATATAATCAAGGCTAATATCACAAAAACTACATTGTGACCAATAACAACCATGGGCTATCGTGAGTTTATTCCAACGACCATCACTCCAAATTCTATGCATAGGATTGAGCATTTCACACAGTGATAAGTATTGATCAATAGGCAGCCCATCATAACTAGGTACGCCCGTGTCTTTATGAGGAATATCGTGCAGGGTTAGATTAGTATTAAAATAAACATCGCCATTTTTTAGATAATAAGTACGAAATAAATCATCAATAGGGCGCTGATCGGCTAAATATTCTAATAAGGTTAGCAACGGTCTTTCGCCATCATCAACGCTAATAAAATCGACAAACTCAAAGATACGCGGGTCTTTTAATGACCTTAATTCAGTATTGATAAAACCACCACCTAAAACCAGTTTCATCTCTGGGTTAATCTTTTTACAGCATTGAGCTATTTTTAAAGCCCCCAACATATTGCCAGGAAACGGAACGGTTAAGCCGATAACGGTAGGGTTTTCTTCAGCTAAATATTCACTTACTAAGGCGTGGATGATCTCATCAGTATAAAGAGGCTGTTGCTGTAATTGTAGATATAAATCATCAAATGAAGGATTGGATGAGGCTAAACGTTCACCGTAACGAGAGACCTCAAAATGAGGGTCAACCCCTTGTTTAATCACAGCGCAAATATCATCAATAAATAAAGTGGCCAAGTATTTAGCTTTATCTTGTACTCCTAAATTGCCAAATGCATCCTGTAGCACATCCCGAGACAGCTCAATCATTTGATCTAAACTTTCAAACTGAGGGCCTTCGGGCAGAAATGTACGCGAAGCAATGCGTAAAGCTAACGATGAATTATTCCCCTGTAGAAACTTAACAGTCGCTTCTGTACAAGTTAAATAAGCTGGAAAGTGAGCTAAAAAATGATAAATAGCATCGGGTAACTCATTGTCCTCAAAATCAGCAAAATTATCTTCAACGGTTTGATAAATAGACTCTAGCCCTGATTTTGTTAATAAAGTTAAAAACAGTTCAATGGCCAAATCGCGTTGGCTAACGGCATATTGTTGTTGCTTTAGAAAACCAGTTAAATAGGCTGTCGCAGGGTAGGGCGTATTTAATTGCGTCATCGGTGGGGTGATGAGCAGTATTTTTAAATCAGATTTTTGCATGAGTTTGACAGCAATTATTTTTTGGCCTTGTAAGGATATAGTTTAACATTTTATCCAATAATAGATTTTGTATCACAGGCTGGGGCTGATGATTTGGAGTACAAAAACAAGTTTTTGTACATATACTTCGCGCGGTTACGGATGCGGATTTTATAGCGAGTTGATTTTTATCGATAGCAAGGCGCTGAAATGGACGCATAGCTGGCTACGCAACCATTTCAGCAACGTAGCCTATCGGCAAAAAGCAACCGATAGAAAACCGCATCCGTGACCGCGTGAAGTATAGTCTCTAAAGTTTGAATTTCATCTATAGAAATTGCAAACAATATAATGTTAATCAGGCATAATGAAAGGCATTTTATAGGTATGAATTTACTAAAATTTTAGAATAGGTTGTAGATAATTTAATGGATGTCGAATGATAAAAAACAAGCCAAAAAACATCTTAGTGCTTTACCATGCAGATTGTATGGATGGCTATGCGTCGGCATGGGCTGCATGGAAGAAATTAGGGAATAAAGCCAACTACAAAGCTGTGCGGCATCAAACACCTTTGCCTGATTTTGCTGATGGAGCAATAATCTATATTCTCGACTTTTGTTATGCCGCTGAAATATTGGTAGAGGCAGCTAAAAGGGCAAGTAAAATTGTTGTTTTAGATCATCATATCAGTGCGCAGAATGATTTTGAACGCTATCAACAACAGCATGAAATTCCTGATAATCTTGAGGTTAATTTTATACAAGATCACAGTGGTTGCATAATTTCTTGGCAGTATTTTATGGGTGAAACGGAAGCCCCTTTCATTCTTAAACATATTGAAGACCATGATATATGGCGACACCAATTACCTAAAACGGAAGAAATTAGTAAAGCGCTGTATTTACGTTTACCCGTTAATTTTTATGCCTTTGAGAAAATAAAACTATCAACATTGAGAAGGGAAGGGGGTTTACTACTAAAGCAACAAAATCTAAATGTTAGTCGCTTATTTAAAACGCGGCACTCCGTTACCTTGAATAACTTAACAGGTTTAGCGGTGAATGCATCGCCAATGTTTTCAAGCGATTTAGGCCATGTTTTGGCAGAAAAATCAGGGACTTTTGGGCTAACCTATTATTATCATGGCAAGCGGCAATGTTATGAATGTAGTTTACGCTCAATAGGTGATTATGATGTCTCTGAACTGGCACAAAAGTTTGGCGGCGGCGGGCATAAAAATGCATCAGGCTTTAATGTAGATCGAGCTGCATTCCTCAGTTTTATCTAAGGTGTAAAGCATGTTACAAATTTCCTCAAATGTATCTATCCCCGATAATGAAATTGAAATATCAGCAATTCGAGCACAAGGAGCAGGCGGGCAAAATGTTAATAAGGTCTCCTCAGCTATTCATTTACGTTTTGATATTAAAGCCTCATCTTTGCCCAGTTTTTATAAGCAGAGACTGTTAGCATTATCAGATAAAAGGATTACCAAAGACGGCGTTATTGTTATTAAAGCTCAGCAGTTTAGAACCCAAGAAAAAAATAGAGACAATGCGCTAGAGCGGTTAACCGAAATTATTAAAGCAGTCACTGTGATACAAAAAGTAAGGCGACCAACCAAACCCAGCCGAAACTCACAGAAAAGGCGAATGGATAGTAAAACCAAACACAGTAAAACTAAGTCATTACGGGGAAAAGTTTTTGAATGATTGGGTGGGGGTATTACACTCAATGTTCCAGTTTTTAATTATTGCTTTTGTGAAATGCTAGTTCCCATGCGCTGCGTGGGAATTCAGATGTGACGCGCCTGCGTCATTTATTTGGTAAGAAAT
>CAZMQH010000024.1:0-18296 GCA_964568245.1 uncultured Methylomarinum sp. | reverse complement strand
GTGGCTTGTGGTAAAGAGAGTAGGGTATTATAGCAGTACAAAGATAAAGCAGGAGCTGTAGCCTTTATTGACAGATAAACGAGGCTCTTTTAGCTTATAAGATTGATACAGCGAGTCATGGTTTTAAAGGGTAGCGCCTCCTTTAAAACATAAAACAACTCTCTTTTTTAGCGCTAATTTCTTAAATGGCCATCGCCATAAGCAACCCACTTATAACTGGTTAATTCAGCAGGGCCAACAGGACCACGCGCATGAATTTTATCGGTACTAATCCCTATAACCGAGCCTAAACCATAGTCCCCTCCGCCTGACAGTCGGGTTGATGCATTAATTAGTACCGAAGCTGAATCAACTTGCAACTCAAAGATATTAGCTATTTTTAAACTTTGCGTGACAATCCCATCGGTATGCCCTGAGCCATAGTGATTAATATGCTGGATAGCCTGTTCAATATCATCAACAATTTTTATTGAAAGAATAGGGGCTAAATACTCAGTATGCCAATCATCTTCAGTCGCAGGGATAATATTTGATAAGATTTTTTGTGTTTGTTCACAGCCTCTTAATTCAATATTATTGGCTATAAATGCCTGCTGTAACCGCGCCAAAACATTGATCGCACAATGCTTATCAACCAGAAGAGTTTCTAAGGCATTACACACTTGTACGCTTTGGCATTTAGAGTTAATGGCTAATTTAATGGCCTGATCTAAATCTGCATCTTCTGCGATATATAAATGGCAGATACCATCATAATGTTTGATAACAGGAATCCGCGTACCTTCTGCAATACGTTTAATGAGCCCTTTGCCACCCCGTGGAATCAACACATCAATATATTCATCCATCTTGAGTAGCTCTCCAACTGCTTCATGGCCAGGCTCACGAATAATCTGAATAGCATGTTCAGGCAACCCTGCTTCAACCGCGCCTTTAACCATGACATCTGTTAACAAGGTATTGGTTTGCAACGCTTCAGACCCCCCTCTTAAAATAATTGCATTACCACTTTTAATACACACGGCCGCCGCATCGGTTGTAACATTCGGCCTAGACTCGTAAATAATGCCAACCACACCTAAGGGTACTGATTTCTTATAGACTCGTAATCCAGCGGGATTTGTATGCCCTTCCAGCACCCTATTAATGGGATCGGGCAATTGAGCCACCTTTCTTAGTCGAGACAACATAGTTTGAAAAACTTTCTCATCAATAGTCAATCGCTTAAGCATTGCTGAGGTCTGACCCGCTGCTTTAGCTTTTATAACCTCAGCGGCATTGACTTGCAAGACCTGTTGTTTAATAGCTTCGAGTGAATCAGCCATTCTGGAAAGAGCGAGATTCCGTACTAACTCAGGAGTTGAAGATAGTTGACGTGCAGCTAGACTACTTTGTCTGGCAATGGTATGAACAGCGGAGGAATCCATAGACTAAAGGGGAATATAAAAACAATGAAGATTAGCAGTAAATCATTCGCTATACAAATATCCTATATCAGCGCTTAGCATTGTCGGCTGCCAATGTTATCTATAAGAATCACAAATACTTTGACCTCAGTCTCATTTAAAAACTTTAACAAGCCTAGATTAAGATATTTTGTTACAATTAAAGGATTTTCGAAATTCAAACCCTCTTTAGGAGATATAAAGCATGGCAATTAAAGTTGCAATCAATGGTTATGGTCGTATCGGACGTAATGTTCTTCGTGCACTGTATGAGTCAAATCGTACGGGTGAAATCCAAATCGTTGCTATTAATGACTTAGGTAATGCAGAAACCAATGCTCACCTAACTCAATATGATACTGCTCATGGTAAATTTCCTGGTACAGTTAGCGTTGAAGACGGTAACCTAGTTGTTAACGGCGACATCATCAAAGTATTCGCAGAAAGAGATCCATCTAAACTACCTTGGGCTGAGTTAGATATTGATGTAGTTCATGAGTGTACTGGTTTCTTTGCTAGCAAAGAAAAAGCTTCTGCTCATATTGCTGCTGGCGCTAAAAAAGTTGTTATTTCTGCTCCTGGTGGCGCAGATGTTGATGCAACTATTGTATACGGTGTTAACCACAATACATTAAAAGCATCTGACACAGTTATCTCAAATGCTTCTTGTACGACTAACTGTTTAGCTCCATTAATCCAACCTCTACTTGAAACAATTGGTGTTGAGCAAGGTTTAATGACAACTATTCACGCCTACACTAACGATCAAGTATTAACTGACGTTTACCACCCAGATTTATTACGTGCTCGTTCTGCGACTCAGTCAATGATTCCTACAAAAACAGGTGCAGCTGCAGCGGTTGGCTTAGTACTTCCTGCTTTAGTGGGTAAAGTGGATGGTTTTGCAATGCGCGTACCAACAATTAATGTATCTATTGTTGATTTAACATTCACAGCAAGTCGTGATACTACAGTTGACGAAGTTAACGAAATCTTAACTAAAGCATCTGAAGGCTCATTAAAAGGCATTTTGAACGTCAATACACTTCCTTTAGTGTCTATTGATTTCAACCATGATCCTGCTTCATCTACTTATGACAAATCTCTAACTAAAGTAAACGGTCGTTTAGTTAAAGTTCTATCTTGGTACGATAACGAATGGGGCTTTTCTAACCGTATGTTAGATACTACAGTTGCATTAATGAACGCTAAATAACGGAAACTCATGCTAAGAAGAACTAAAATTCTGGCAACTCTAGGCCCGGCTTCTGATAAGCCGGGCGTATTGGAAGCCTTATTCGAAGCGGGCATTGATGTTGTTCGTATGAACTTCTCTCACGGTGTTGCTCAAGATCATATTGATAGAGCTGCTGCTGTTCGTGCGTTAAGCAAAAAAACAGGTCGTTTAGTCGGTATTCTTTGTGATCTTCAAGGTCCAAAAATTCGTATCGCTAAATTCAAAGATACTAAAGTCTGGTTAAATGAAGGACAAGCCTTTGCTTTAGATATTAATCTTGGCACTGATGCGGGTACAACTGAAGAAGTTGGTATTATCTACGAACCTCTTGCCAAAGAAGTTAAGAAAGGCAGTCGTTTATTATTAGATGATGGTCGTATTGTACTTGACGTTGTTTCAACTGACGGCAAACGTATTGAATGTACTGTTCATGTCGGCGGACATCTATCTAACAACAAGGGTATCAACCTACAAGGCGGCGGTTTATCTGCTGCTGCGTTAACAGATAAAGATAAAGAAGACATTAAAACAATCGGTATTATTGGTGCTGATTTTGTTGCGGTTTCTTTCCCTCGTTGTGCTGAAGATTTACATGAAGCAAGACGTTTATTAGAAGCTGAAAACTGCTATGCAGGTATCGTTTCTAAAGTTGAACGTGCTGAAGCGATTGAAGCAATGGATGAAATCATTCTTGCATCAGACGTAGTGATGGTTGCTCGTGGTGATTTAGGTGTTGAAATTGGTGATGCTAACTTACCTGCGGTACAGAAAAAATTAATTTCTCGCTCTAGAGATCTTAATCGTGCGGTTATTACTGCAACACAGATGATGGAATCAATGATCGAAAACCCGATTCCTACGCGTGCTGAAGTATTTGATATTGCCAATGCGGTTCATGATGGTACTGATTGCGTGATGCTTTCTGCTGAAACAGCTTCTGGGAACTACCCAGTACAAGCGGTTAAAGCGATGGCTGAAATCTGTTTAACCACAGAAAAGCAAGCTAGCGTACGCAAATCTGCTCACCGTATGGACAAGCAGTTCTCACGCACTGATGAAGCTATTGCTATGTCAGCCATGTATTTAGCGAACCATTCAAATATAACAGGTCTTGCGACTTTAACTGAATCTGGCGCCACTGCTTTATGGATGTCTAGAATCAGCTCTGGCTTGCCTATTTATGCTTTTAGTAGCCATAAAAAAACCTTAGGTAAAGTTACCATTTACCGAGGTGTATTCCCAGTTTACTTTACTCATGAGTCTATGGATCATGCGAATGTAAACAAAGAAATATTGGCTAAACTGAAAAGACGTGGCTGTGCTAAACAAGGCGATACATTTATCATTACCAAAGGTGACTTAACGGGCACTGAAGGTGGAACAAATGCACTTAAAGTGGTCACTTTAGGTGAAGGCTTAACACCTTAAGCTTGTTTTATTGTAACTACTCAGCGCATTTAAAATTGTAATGCGATTTTGCTCTTAAGCCCTCTCCTGCTGGAGAGGGAAGGGGTGAGGAGAAATCAAAGACTTCTCTTTTTCAGCATTCTTTCATTCTCTGTATTTTAAAAAACAAAAAAATAAGGAAAAAATAATTAATTCTAACATCTCCTCACCCAAACCCTCTCCAGCAAGAGAGGGCTTAAGAGCAATTGAAATGCGCCTGAGTAGTTACGTTTTATTTTATGCTCAGGAAACACCCTGAGTATAAAATTTACCACTGAACATACCCAAAAATTAACAATCCCAACAGTTTCAACCCTGATTCCACTTCGCTTCATCAAGGCTACAAAAGACATAGCTGCCTATGCACACTTCCCCCCCTATCGTCAGCCTATCGCTTAATCCTGCTATAGACTTAACCTACGAAATAAACGATTTACAACACGACCAGAAAACTCGCGCCACCTCCAGCCATTACGATCCTGGCGGTACAGGCATTAATGTCGGTCGCGCACTGGAAAAATTAAAAGCAAATTCTTATACCTGCTGCATCACCGCAGGAAAAATGGGTGAGTTTCTTCACTCCATGCTAGAGCAAGAGCTTAATAATATAACCACTCTACAAGTTGAAGGTGAAACACGTATTAATACCACCTTGATACAGCAATCGCCTCAGTATCAATATGAAATCAATGCTGTCGGCCCATCCATTACTCCTGAGCAATTAGATAATATTCTTAATCAATTTCTAACACTCTGCCAACAAGGCATTGGTGTATTAACAGGCTCACTTCCCCCTGGCATCCCTGATAGCACCTATCAAAGCATCAACATTGCCTTACAAAACCAAGGGGGTCGCTGCATAATTGACGCCCCTGTTGCAGTGATGAAAAAAGCATTGCTAAGCAACCCTTTCTTAATAAAACCCAATCAACATGAATTGGAACTACTGACAGATAAAAAATTAAACAGTATTGCACAAATTGCCCATGAAGCCCGTAGATTAGTTGAACAAGGCACTCAATATGTTTGTGTCTCTTTAGCTGAAAAAGGTGCGCTGTTGACTGGACCCGATAACAGCTATTACTGCAATTCACCTAAAATAAAAGTTCGATCAACCGTTGGCTCTGGTGATTCTATTGTTGCAGGGTTGGCTTATGCTTTTACTCAAAACAAAAGCCCAGAACAAGCCTTAAAATTCGCAGTTGCCTGCGGTGCGGGAACAGCGATACAAACTGGCACACAATTGTTTACGTTAGCTGACTTAGAAAACTTAGCCGCAGAAATTACAATCAAATCGCTTGATATATAAAGCTGATTTTCAAACAATTACCTGACTACCCATGAGCTTCCGCCATATTAAGTAGTCGTTAAAAAACATTCTAACAAAACCTATGTAAAATTAATGTGATAATCCAGTCCGCTGTTAGCCACAATATTATTTAATTGTTCCTTAAGCGTTTTGAAAGATTTATAAGCCGAAAACGTTAGCCACGCATATTTTATTTTTCGCCATAAAATTTCAATTTTATTCAACTCCGGTGAATAGGTAGGGATATTCTGAATGAACAGTTTTTTCTCCTCCCACGGGTTAATATTGTTTAAGAAGGCACGACTTTTATCAGTGGGTGTATTATCAATCAATACGACTGTTTTCTTATTCAACTTTTTTGCAAATTCATTGAAGCAAGCAATGACTACATTAGAGCCCTAGCGCGTCATCCGTGCTGTCTCTTGACGGTGATGATTAAGGTATTGTGTCCTCCAAGTATAAAGAGTGCCAAGCGGGATATTCTCCAACTGAGCAAGCTCGGGTACTGTTATATTCTGCGGAGGTAGCATTTTGTTAATAATGGCATCTTTTCTTTCTTTTGGATATTGTGTTCCCCTTTAAATTCAGCACGATAGGTGGTTCTTTTTTTGTTCATTTTTCCGCTCCAGTTTTTTAGGAATATTAACTAAATCGGAATAAAATGTCTGGCTTTTGTTGTCTGAATTTGTTCGGGCATTATAGTTTAGAGATATCTATTGGGCTATATTTTAGTTTTTCGGTGGCTCTTTAGGGCCATTAATATCCTCAGGGTCACCTTCATAAGGTGTTGCATATTTGCATTCTTTTTGAGGACACACTTTTTCTGGGCCACGCCTTTTAGTAGATTTTAGAGTCAGCACTGGCCAGTTACAATCAGGGCAGCTTTCTTTGATGGGGGCATTCCATAAAGCATAATCACATTTTGGGTAGCCAGCACATGAATAAAAAACTTTTCCATGACGAGATTTACGCTTAAGAATATTGTCTTTATTACACTGAGGGCATTCAACTCCAGTATCTAAGGGTTTTTCTATGGGTTCAATGTGTTTACATTTAGGGTAGTTGCTACAACCAATAAATTTACCATAACGACCTTTTTTGATCACAAGACCAGATTCACATTTTGGACAGCTTCTACCTTCAACAATTTCAGGCTCATTGCTTTCTGTACCATCATCATTTAGATTGCGGGTATAAGAGCAAGTGGGATAATCGGTACAGCCGATAAAACGACCATTACGCCCCAGCCTGATAGAAAGTTGTTTATCACATTCAGGACATTTTTCATCAAGGGCCTCTTGTGTGACATCTTTACGCTGAACGCTTTCTTCTTTTTCTGTAATAAGCTTGGTAAATGGTGTCCAGAAAGCTTGCATTAACGGTACCCAGTCTTTTTCACCACGGGCAACGGCATCTAAATCATCTTCTAAATTAGCGGTAAAGTCATAATCCACATATTTAGTAAAATGTTCAGTTAAAAATTTATTAACAATACGGCCTACATCCGTTGGATGGAAACGTTTGGTTTCTAAGGTGACATATTCTCTATTTTGTAAAGTAGAGATAATAGCTGAATAAGTTGATGGCCTGCCAATGCCATGCTCTTCAAGTGATTTAACTAAGCTTGCCTCACCAAAGCGGGGTGGTGGCTCGGTAAAGTGCTGAGTGGCAATAATTTCATTAAGAGGAACAGGGCGACCTTCTTTCATTGGTGGTAGAAAGCTTTCTTTATCATCGCCTTCTTTACTGTCATCTTTACCTTCAAGGTATACAGCCATAAAGCCAGGTTTATGGATAGTCGAACCTGTTGCTCTAAAAATATTATCTTTACTACCGCAACTTAAATCAACCGCAACCTGGTTTAGGGTGGCATGAACCATCTGACAAGCAACGGTTCGTTTCCAAATTAACTCATATAATTTAAATTGGTCTGATGTTAAGTTGCTCTTAATTTTATTAGGTAAGTTAAAGGCCGAAGTAGGTCGTATTGCTTCATGTGCCTCTTGTGCATTTTTTGATTTAGTTTTAAAAGAACGTGGCTCTTTAGGTATGTTTTCTTTACCGTATTTTTCAGTAATTAATTCACGTAATTGAACTAGAGCCTCTTCAGATAAGTTGACTGAATCGGTACGCATATAGGAGATTAAGCCGGCTGTTTCCCCATTAACTTCGATACCTTCATAAAGCTGTTGGGCAACCATCATCGTTTTCTTGGTGGTAAAGCCCAGCTTTCTAGAGGCTTCTTGTTGTAGGGTTGAGGTAATAAAGGGGGCGGCAGGGTTGCGTTTGCGTTGTTTTTTCTCTAACTTTTCAACAATAAGCTTACCATCAGCTGCTGATATTAGGGCGTGCTTAACTTTTTCTGCGCGTTCTTCGTCAGTAATACTGAATTGCTTCAGTTTTTCACCTTCAAAGTGAGTCAATTTTGCCTTAAATTTTTGATCTGCTGTTTTGAGTTCGGCCGTATGCGACCAGTATTCTCTCTTCTCAAAAGCTTCAATTTCTAGTTCACGCTCAACAATCATGCGTAAGGCAGGGCTTTGTACGCGTCCTGCCGATAGGCCTCTACGAATTTTTTTCCATAATAACGGGGATAAATTAAAGCCCACCAAGTAATCTAATGCACGTCGAGCTTGTTGGGCATTAACCATGGTGATGGATAGCTCTGTCGGGTTGGCAACCGCTTCTGTTACCGCTTTTTTGGTGATTTCATGGAAGACAATACGTCGTACATTTTTATCTTTTAGTAATTTTTTAGCTTTTAAGTGTTCAAATACATGCCATGAAATAGCCTCTCCCTCTCTATCTGGATCGGTTGCGAGATACAATGTGTCAGCTTTTTTGACTGCTTTGGTTATTTCTTGTAAATGACGCTGGTTTCGCTCAATGATTTGGTACTTCATGGCAAAACCATTTTCGGTATCCACTGCACCTTCTTTAGGGATTAGATCTCTTACGTGACCGTACGAGGCTAGTACCTGAAAATCTTTTCCCAGATATTTTTCAATGGTCTTACATTTTGCAGGTGATTCTACAATAACAAGATTTTTACTCATATTTCAAATAGGGATCTAATGTAAAAGGGCAGGAGTTAAGTCATAAACGATGTCTTCCATTCTTGAAAAGGCAACATCATCGTCAGACTGGCTTAGTAAAACCATTAATACAGTCCATTTTAGCTCATCTAAGGTGATTGTTTTGTTTTCGACAACCATAACCCTATCAATGACAATTTCGCGCGTAGTCGGGGTTAATATGCCGCTATGCTCAAGAGAAAGTAATAGGTTGCGACATTCAATATCAAGTTTAACTTCTTCTTGCGGGCAAAAAATACGAAAGGCAGAGGATATAGTCGGCTTAATGGTGCTTTGCTCTGTGAGTGTTTCTAACCAGTCAAACGCATTATTAACCTCATTAGCTTCAAAACCAGCCTGTAATAGCTCAGACTTAATATCTTCGTTATCAGGGGTTAAGTCCATCTCATCATCTAAGTAATTCTCAAAAAGATAGATTAAGACATCAAAAATATTTTCTTTCATAGTACCTGTTTATTTAATTCGGATATAGCCACCTGGGGTGCTGGCAATGGAACCTTGTAATTCTAGCAAAAGCAACATTGAGGAGACTACTTCAACTGAAAAACTAGATTCTTGCACTAACCAGTCTACCGATGTGGGACTAAACATAATAAGATTCAATAGATTTTGCTGCTCTAGGTCAAGTGTTGATTTTAAATTTTTGGGTTCAATTGTTTCATGCTGTTGATTGTATACACTTATTTCATCTAAAATATCTTGCGTATTTTCAACTAATTTAGCACCTTGTTTAATTAGTGCATTACAACCACGGGCTAAAGGGTTATGAATGGAACCTGGAATAGCAAATACCTCACGGTTTTCTTCTAAGGCCATACGAGCAGTAATAAGTGATCCACTTCTTTTGGCGGCTTCAACCACTAATAATCCTATACAAAGGCCACTAATAATACGGTTTCTTCTAGGAAAGTGATTGGCTTGAGCCGTTGTACCCGGAGGAAACTCTGAAATAAGCAGGCCTGTCTCCGCAATTTGGGTTGCTAAGTCTTTATTTCTGGCAGGATAAACTCGGTCAAGCCCTGTCCCTGTTACCGCAATGGTGTAGCCATTAACGTTAAGAGCGCCTTGGTGGCTGGCGGCATCAATTCCTAAAGCTAAACCACTGGTAATAGTAAACCCATGTTGGGAAAGTGATTCAGCAAAACCTATCGCAGATTGCAGGCCAAGAGGCGAGGGGTTTCTGCTGCCCACAATGGATATTTGTGCCTGAGACAGTAAATTAATGTCACCCCGTGTAAAAAGAAGGGGTGGCGGACTGTTAATTTCTTTTAATTGTGCGGGGTAAGATGAATCATAAAGACTAATAACGCCATTTTTGGGTTGATTAACCCACTGTAAATCTCGTTCAATTAATTCCCAGTCAGGTGATTTTATATAATCAATACTTTTTTGTTTCAGTCCTAAGGCAGAAAGTGAGGTAGATGACTGGGAAAATAATTGCTCGGGTGAGTATGCGTCGAGCAATTTAATAAATGTTTTACTGCCTACACCGGGTGCTCTTAGAAGAGCAAGCCAATATTTAATTTGTTCGGCGGACGGGGCTGTTATTGGCACGTAAAATTGTATGGTTGAGAGGACGGTTGATCAAAATCTCTTTGCTCACAATATTTATTTATGGTAAGGGAGTCAGTAATAAATAATGTACCTAGATTTCGTAGGATTTTTATTTCTCCTTGGCTGTTCTCAAGAGAAGCATAGTTACTCTATGTGCCGATTGAGAAGAGCCAAGGAGGGATAAAAAGACAAGAGAGCTGGGTATATTATTTGTTACTGCCTCCCTAAGTGAACAAAGAGGATGTTTTTAAGGAACGTGTATGGAATAACTTCCCGAAATTATAACGCAGGATTTTTGCTTCAGGTCGGGTGATCTCATGAGGCGCATAGTTATTCTATACAACGAATGAGATCACCCGACCTGAAGTAAAAAGACCCGTTAGAAATCGGGAAGTTGTTTCATGCACGTTCCTAAGGTGTTTTTGCTTTATCACGAAGATGAATAGCTTGATTAGCTTCAAGAACTAAAGCATAGCTTACCCGATCAAAGGTACGAAATACCATCAGTAACCCAGCAATTTTATCAGGTAGTTTTACGGTATCATTGAGCACTCCACTGAAAGGGTCCGTCACTATTTTGCCGCTGTGATAAATGTCTAATATATGCCCAACCTCTATATTGTCAGCATAGCCTTTATCAAGCACAACAATGTTGTGCTGACCTATTTGAGAGACTCCATCAAGTACGCTAATAATATTGGCACTGATGTTTTCCTTAGGGGGGTGAGGGAAAAAGTTGAGAGCCAAGCTATTTTCATTGCTTCCCATTAATCTGTCACCCCTACGAATCTCATGGGCAGATTTGGTGATAAGAAGAGTGGCAGGGTCGCCAGATCGTTCTATCGTGGTATCGGCAATATATTTTGCTTCATAACCTAATATTTCCCCCGTTTCTGGGCTGATATAGGTTTCGCCTTTGCGATATATAGTATAACCAAGGCTTTTCGGCTGAAGGATTGAACGTACATAAATTCTATCTCCAGTCCCTGCAATTAAATGTTCCCCTGCAATTTCAACCACATAAGGCGATAATTCCAGTTCAGTTTCACTCACCACACGAGGGGAACTTAAAAATTGAGAGATTGCATCAGTAGGGATGACTTTTATAGCGTGTTCAATCGAAGACTCTCTAATTTTGGGATGAAGCGAGAGGGTTTTCGATAGGCTAAGCCTAGGTTGACCATCAACTATTGAAAAATAAAGTGTGTTGCCTGGGTAGATTAAATGTGGGTTTTTTATTTGGGGGTTATTTCCCCATAAGCTAGGCCATTGCCACGGGTTCTCAAGAAACTTACCTGAAATATCCCATAAGGTATCACCTTTTACTACAACGTATTCGTCGGGATGGTTGGGTTTTATTTTAATTGAGTCGGCCCAAATGTTTGCACTGAATAGCAATGGTATTAATAACCCTAATGTTTTTTGAAAAACCATGTTTGTACTACCCTAGTAAATTTTAAAGACTATCTGGGTTTTAAGTTTAGATGAAATCAGCTGGAAAGCTAGGTTATTTAGAAGAAAAATGATCATAAACCGATAATCCTAGAAAAAGCAGTTGAACGCTAGATTCTCGTGTAAGCCATTGTATGTTACATATATCTAGGTTATTTATCTGTCACCCACTTGGTGAGATAAAATCCATGCTCAACTGCTTTTTCTAGGATAATTTAAAGAACTCGCACTCATTGGGGGCGCAGGTCTTTAGCCTGCTTTTTTATGTAAGTAGCTATGCCATTTGAAGGCTTAAGCCTTCGCCCCAAAACTACAAAATTTTTTCCTTAATCTTCATTCCATGTATGAATTTTTTTATGGATGCGTCTAACACCCAGAGCAACTAAAATTAACACAATGGGGATAGAAAGTCCTGTTGCTAAGGTTGAATTTATATCAATATGATCAGAGGTGTTAGCCGCTTTTGTGATTGAGCCGATTAGGTTCACAATATAGCTGGTAATAGCCACAATCGAAAGACCTTCAACCGTTTCTTGTAGACGTAACTGCATTTTTGCTCGTAAGTCCATTGAAGTGAGTAAGGCTTGATTCTGTCGCTCAATAGTCATATCCACACGGGTGCGGAGTAATTGGCTGGCATTATTGATACGTTTTGATAATGAATTAAAGCGCTTGGATGTGGATGTGCAAGTATTAATAGCAGGCGTTAAACGTTTAGTCATAAACTCGCCAATTGTTTGAATACCTTGGATGCGTTGTTCTCGTAGGTCTTCAATGCGTTGTTCTACTAGCTTGTAATAAGCGCTAGCGGCTCCAAAACGAAATTGATGGGTTGCTATATTATTTTCAATTTGAGCGGCAAGGGTGGTCAGTTCATCCAGTAGATCGCTATCATTGTCTCTGGACTTAGCCATAGATGAGGTGATATCAAGTAATTGGTTGTTAGCATTGTTGAGCTCGGGTGTCAGTTGTTTTGCTATTGGATAAGCCAATAGCGCCATCACACGATATACTTCAATCTCAAATAGGCGTTGTAGTAATCTACCTGCTTGTCTTGGTTTAAGGTGAGAATTAAGGATTAAAAACCGACTAAAACCATCCGCATGTATTTTGAAATCAGTAAAAGCACGAGCTGCTCCGCCAGTCACATCAGCCCCTACAATACCATTATTTGAGAAAAAAGTTGAAATTGCTTCAGTGCTTGATACGGAAGACGATGAGGACTTTATAATATCTGTATGGGCAGCAACGACAATTTTACCAGGTAATTGTTTCAGCCAATCGGCAGGGACTTCTTCAAGCGCTAATTTAGAAAAAGGCTCATCAGTATTCTTCCTAATATGGAAGGAATAAGAGCTAAATTCTGCATGACCTTCCCAGTTCATTTTAAACGAATCAAAAGTTGCACTAAAATGAGAAGAGCTTTCATTGGGCTCAGTAATACCGTATCGATCACATAATTTTGCTAGATGAATACGCTCTATTTTTTTTTCATCAGAATTGAGTGCAATAGCCAGAAAACTTGTGCTGGCAGGCAGTTTTAGGGAAACAGGTGTCCGCGCATGGACTTCATTATGTAAGCTAAAGCGTTGCGAATGATTTTTAGGAATAGAGAATAAGGTTGTCACGAGTTAGCTGTGGTTTGTTAGGATTTACAGCATAGCTGTCTATAGACTAAAAAAGAATAGCCAGTCATAATAAACAGCTTGATTTTATAAAGTGTTTAATACGTCCATGTACTTAATAAATTATGCGTCGTCTAAAGTGTTTTTGTCCATTGCTGAATAAGCGGGGCAGATACGAGTATAGCCTGTTGCTACTAGAACCAAACCAGCAATAAGAAGAATGATTTTTGCCGTGAATAATGAAACAAATAATAGAATTGAGCCAGAAATTAGACGCATTTTCTTATCTTTATTACCGACATTAACCTTACCCTCTATTAAACGTTTATAATCAAAACTCATTGTATCCACCTCTTTGTTCTTTAATGATACCCAGAATGGGGTCTATTTAACTAATCCAACTATACACAGCTTGTAAAAATGTGCAAGTCATAAGCCATGGAAAAACAAAACGCTCTAATTGATTCTTTAAATGATGCACAGCGATTAGCTGTATCTGCCCCTGACCATGCCATGCTTATTTTAGCAGGAGCAGGGAGTGGGAAAACGCGTGTTCTAGTGCATAGAATAGGCTGGCAGATACAAGTGCAAGGCTTGTCTATCCATAATATATTGGCTGTGACCTTTACTAATAAAGCGGCCAAAGAAATGCGAGGGCGAATTGAAGAGTTGTTGGATATTTCTGCTCACGCTATGTGGGTTGGTACCTTCCACGGGATTGCTCATCGATTATTAAGGCGACATGCTAAACAGGCTAAATTACCTGATACTTTTCAAGTAATAGATTCAGATGATCAGCTTAGAATTATTAAGCGATTAGTGAAAAGTTTAAATATAGATGATACCAAATGGCCACCTAAGCAAATGATGTGGTTTATTAATGCACAAAAAGATGAAGGTATTCGAGCCAGACATATGCTTGAGCCTAATGATGTGTTTCTAAGTATTCAATTGAAGATATATAAGGCTTATGAAGAGATTTGTGATCGTTCTGGCTTAGTCGATTTTGCTGAGTTATTGCTACGAGCGCATGAGCTACTGCGTGATAATGAAGATGTTTTAGAGTTTTATCAAGATAGATTTAAACAAGTTCATGTCGATGAGTTTCAAGATACCAATACCATTCAATATGCTTGGTTACGCTTATTAACCGAAGGTAAAGATAATCTATTTGTAGTGGGGGATGATGATCAGTCTATTTATGGCTGGCGTGGAGCAAAAATTGAAAATTTATATAATTTTCAAAAACATTACCCTAATCATCAACTGATTAAATTAGAACAGAATTACCGATCTACAGGTAATATTCTGAAATCAGCCAATGCTTTGATTTCACGGAATGAAGAACGAATGGGCAAGGAATTATGGACTGACTCTGGAGATGGTGAGCTAATTTCTGAGTACACTGCGTTTAATGAGCAAGATGAAGCTTATTTTGTAGTCGAAAAAATTAGAAAGTGGGTAAGTGATGGTGGCTCACGTAGCGATGTGGCTATATTGTACCGCTCTAATGCGCAGTCTAGGCAGTTTGAAGAAAAGTTAATGAACACGGGCACGCCTTATCGAGTCTATGGCGGGCTACGTTTCTTCGAGCGTATGGAAATTAAAAATGCCTTGGCTTATTTGCGCATTATGTCTAATCGTAATGATGATGCTTCTTTTGAGCGAGTTATTAATACCCCTACACGCGGAATTGGCGCAAAATTAATTGAAGACATTCGCTTTTTAGCGAGAACTAATGAAATATCTTTATGGAAAGCCGCTGTTGAATTGCTTAATCAAGGAAGGTTAACGCCACGTGCATCTAATGCTTTAAAAGGGTTTCTGGATTTAATTAAACGATTAGTGGCTGAAGCAGAAGGTAAAGAGCTATTTGATAAGGTTAAATTAATCGTAGAAAAAAGTGGCTTGGTTGAAGCCTATAAAAAAGAAAAGGGCGATAAAGGTGAGGCCAGAATAGAAAACTTGGAAGAGCTTGCTAATGCGGCACGGTCGTTTGATTTTGATGAAGAAAATGAAGAGAACTTAAATGAATTGGATATGTTTCTAGCTCATGCAGCATTAGAATCTGGTGATATGCAAGGTGATGATTATGAAGATTGCGTGCAATTGATGACTCTGCACTCGGCAAAAGGGCTAGAATTTAAAATGGTTTTTTTAGTTGGCTTGGAAGAGGGCTTGTTTCCTTCGCAACGATCAATAGATGATGCTGGAAAGCTGGAAGAAGAACGACGGCTTTGTTATGTCGGAATCACGCGGGCTATGGAGCAACTATTTATCACACATGCTGAATCTAGACGGCTTTATGGTAAAGAAACTTATCCCAGACCTTCACGATTCATAAAAGAAATTCCTGCGGAGTATATTCAGGAAATTAGAATTCGGGCCAATGTGACACGCCCTGTTACCACTGTGAAGAAAAAGCGGTCCTCTATTCAGCAAGTAGGCACTTATAAAATGGGCCAACGAGTCAGACATGTGAAATTTGGTGAAGGCGTAGTATTGCAAATGGAGGGTGAAGGCGCACAGGAGCGAGTGCAGATTAACTTTCAGGGCGTAGGATTAAAATGGTTAATGCTGTCTTATGCTAAATTGGATGTTTTGTAATTGTAATGGACCTTACTCTTAAGCCCTCGCCCCGCCTGGGAAAGGGCTTAAGAGCAAGCACTGTAACTACAAACCCTCAGTTCAATGACATTGAATCTTACCCCAGAAACCTAATAACTGTAAAAATGATTCTCTCTATAATCCTATTTTTCTACATTCCACAAAAGCAATAATTAAAAACTGGAACACTGACATTATGAACAGGCATCGCTTTGCATAATCGAATCAGCAACGCTTCAATCAACAACGTAAAGTCTGAAACCTTACCTTCCCATGGTGTAGATTAAACGCACTTTTCCATGGTCTCGTTTAACTCTTGGAACTCTGGCATGCAAATGACACTCCTATTCAAAAAAATTTAAATGTTGCTAGGTTTTTTGAACGGTATCATAAGCTTTGTGTATTTTCACATCGCTCTCTCCTGCATCAGGATCTGCAAAAGAACTTACTCGCTTAAAGTCTATATGGATATCAAGTCGTTTTTTTCTGCATTAAAATCAATTGATTTAATCAAGAATCATCCGTAGATTGAGCCAACTCAACCAATTTCTGTAGAGATTCCTCGTATTGTTCCTTACTATCTGACCTTACCGTAGCATGTGCTACTTTTCGGCCTTTTCTAGAAGCTTTTGCATATAAATGATGGTGCGTATTAGGTATATTCAACACCTCTTCAAGCTCAGGAAAACCCCCAATAAAGTTAACCATCCCTGTATGGCCTCGTGCTTTAGTTGAACCTAATGGCAAATCTAAAATAGCGCGCAAATGGTTTTCAAATTGACTGGTTTCTGCTCCTTCAATAGTCCAATGTCCCGAATTATGGACACGCGGAGCAAATTCATTGGCGATAAAAGAGCCGTCGACATCAAATAACTCCAAGGCAACAACGCCCACATAATTTAAAGATTCTAACAGTCTAACCACATATTCTTCTGCTTGCTGTTCCATCTTATCGTCAATACAGCACTTGGCTACCCGCAGAATACCTTTTTCATGCGTATTCTCTGACAGCGGGTAAAATGCGATTTCGCCATTAGGCCTACGCGCAGCAATAATTGATACTTCCCGTTGAAAATTAACAAAAGCTTCAACCACACATTCAACCTTTTCAACAGCTTCCCAAGCTTCGGCTAATTGATCCGCCGACTTTAAAACAACTTGGCCTTTTCCGTCATAACCCATTCTTCTACTTTTTAAAATAGCAGGATAATGAATATGCTCCATGGCTTGTTGTAAATCTTCTAAACAGCTTACTGCGGCATAATTAGCTGTGGGAATATTAAGCTCATGAAAAAACTCTTTCTCATATAAGCGATCTTGAGAAACAGCAAGTGCATTAGGTGCAGGATATACTCGTGTATGATCAGCTAAAAAAGAGGCTACTTCTACCGGTACATTTTCAAATTCGTAAGTAACCACATCTGCTTTTTCGGCTAGTAAAGCCAACAGTGCTTCATCATTATAATCACCATGCAAATGTTCAGCTAGACCAACTGCTCCCGCCTCATCACTGGGGTCTAAAATAATAAATTCTACGTTTAGCGGGTAACCCGCTAAAGCGATCATTCGAGCCAGTTGACCACCACCTAAAATACCAACTTTCATTAACTCATCTCCCGAGGGTCTGGATTTGCATTCACCTTATCCGTCTGGCTTTGCCTGTATTCATTCAGAGCATCACGATATTCTGGATGTTTATTGCTCACAATAGCGGCTGCTAATAATGCTGCATTTATAGCACCTGCACGCCCTATTGCCAAAGTCCCAACAGGAATACCCGCTGGCATTTGTACAATTGATAACAAAGAATCCATGCCATTAAGTGCTTTTGACTGAACAGGAACACCCAGCACAGGAACCACTGTTTTTGCAGAAACCATACCCGGCAAATGCGCAGCACCACCGGCTCCAGCAATAATAACTTCTAGTCCTTTAGCGTCTGCTGTTTCTGCATAGTTAAACAATTTATCAGGGGTTCTATGTGCAGAGACCACTTCAACTTCATGTGGAATATTCAGTTGTTTCAATGTTTCTGCCGCATGTTCCATAGTATTTTCCCAATCAGATGTTGAGCCCATGATAATGCCAATTAATGCCGTCATGCTTATCTCCTGTCACCAGCGATAATCAAATAGCCGCTAGTATGATGTCATTTATGTAAAGGAGGTAATTATCTCATAAACTGAGCTTATCTATAAGGAAGATGATAGCTACAATGCCCAATTTCCTAGAAAAAGTAATAGGTACTGCAAAGTATTATGAACCCATTAAACAACAGCTCACCTATATTTCTTGGCTCTTTTGAGTTTTTAGCTGGGTCAGGAAATGAGCTTAAATAAAATCAATATCTAAAGATCATATTACTGACTCCCTAACATATATGAATTGTCATTATTAGCATCCTTAGTTGTCAGGTTTCACTACCTTTATTACATAATAAAATTGCCATTAATCCATCTCCTGCTATTTAGATTCTGAGGCTGTACCTGATAATGATTTGAAAGTACGAGGCTAAAGAGGCTGTGA
>CAZMQH010000023.1:15908-18313 GCA_964568245.1 uncultured Methylomarinum sp. | reverse complement strand
TAACTTGTCTTTATTCCTGCATTATAATTTAGGAAAGTTATTCCATACACGTTCCTAAACGCCGACAACATCACATAAAAATACGTTATTTTGTCGCTATCTGATGATAAATAACATATATCTGGACAAAACCTTACAAATTAGGCAAAATTACCCCATTAAATACTTTTGACTCAATAATCTAATGGCAATGATTACCATTCTTAATGGCCCGAACCTAAATTTACTTGGCGTTCGCGAACCTGGACACTATGGTAATAAAACCCTGAAAGACATTGAAAGCTCAGTAAAGTCATTGGCTGCAACCCTAGACCATGAACTAGATTTTCAACAATCAAATGCAGAACACGAAATTGTTGAAATGGTTCATCATGCGTTTCAACAACAGGTTGATTTCATCATCATCAATCCAGCAGCGTTCACACATACCAGCGTTGCTATTCGTGATGCATTACTTGCAACCAAAATACCTTTTATAGAAGTACATTTATCAAATGTTCATGCGCGCGAACCATTTAGAGCGCACTCCTATTTTTCAGATATAGCCGTGGGCGTTATTTGTGGATTAGGGGCAGATGGATATGAACTGGCATTACAGGCCGCTCACCAGATATTAGAAAGAGAGAAGTAACGATGGATATTAGAAAAATAAAAAAGTTAATCGAGATTATCGAAGAATCCGACATTGCTGAAATCGAAATTAGTGAGGGTGAAGAATCAGTACGAATTAGTCGTTACTCTCCAGCGGCCCCTACCCTAGCCCCTGTAGCTGCCCCCGCTGCCGTTGTTGCACCCACAGTCGCAGCAGCTCCTGCGGTTGACGCCCCGACTGAACCCCCTAGTGGTCACATTGTTAAATCACCTATGGTAGGTACGTTTTATAGCGCTGCATCACCGACTTCCAACTCCTTTTTTGTAAAAGTTGGCCAATCAGTAAACGAAGGCGAAACACTTTGTATCATCGAAGCAATGAAAATCCTTAACCAAATTGAAGCAGACAAAAGCGGCGTAATTAAAAAAATCCTAGTCGAAAATGCCCAACCGGTCGAATATGACCAACCTCTATTCATTATTGAATAATCCCGCTTAGGTAAACACATGTTCGATAAAATTGTAATTGCCAACCGTGGAGAGATTGCTTTACGCATTCTTCGTGCTTGTAAAGAATTAGGTATAAAAACCGTTGCTGTCCATTCTGATGTGGATCGTGATTTAAAACACGTCCGCCTTGCCGATGAAGCCGTTTGTATTGGCCCAGCCTCTTCACTTGATAGCTATTTAAACATCCCAGCTATTATCAGTGCAGCTGAAGTGACTGATGCTGAAGCTATTCACCCTGGCTATGGTTTTTTATCAGAAAATGCCGACTTTTCTGAAAAAGTAAGTCTTAGTGGCTTTGCTTTTATTGGCCCTAAAGCTGAAACCATCCGTATGATGGGCGATAAGATCTCAGCAAAAAAAGCTATGTTAGCAGCGGGTATCCCCTGCGTACCAGGCAATGGAGAAGCTTTAACTGATAACAATGAAGCCAATATAAAAATAGCTCATGAAATTGGTTACCCTATTATTGTTAAAGCATCTGGCGGTGGCGGTGGCCGTGGAATGCGAGTGGTGCATACAGAAGCAGCCCTTATCAATGCTATTGTACTAACAAAAGCAGAAGCAGCGGCAGCCTTTAACAATGACACTTTATATATGGAGAAGTTTTTAGAAGACCCTCGCCATATTGAATTTCAAGTATTAGCGGATAGTCATGGTAACGCCATTCACTTAGGTGAAAGAGATTGCTCTATGCAACGTCGCCACCAAAAAGTAGTTGAAGAAGCGCCTGCCCCCGGCCTTACCGACGAGCAACGCCAACAAATGGGCAACCTTTGTACAAAGGCCTGTAAAGATATTGGCTATTTAGGTGCAGGGACTTTTGAGTTCTTATATGAAAACGGCGAATTCTTTTTCATTGAAATGAATACACGGGTACAAGTTGAACACCCAGTAACTGAAATGATTACCGGGTTTGATATTGTAAAAGAGCAGCTGCGTATTGCTGCGGGAGAGCCTCTTTCTAAAACTCAAGATGAAATCACATTCACAGGCCACGCCATAGAATGTCGTCTAAATGCTGAGGATCCAAAAACTTTTATTCCATGCCCTGGTACTATTGAGCAGTTCCATATGCCTGGCGGGCCAGGTATTCGCTGTGAGACTCACATCTACAACGGCTATAAAGTTCCACCTTATTATGACTCAATGATAGGTAAACTTATTGCCCACGGTGAAACTAGAGAAAGCTCTATTGCTCGCATGCAAACAGCCTTACAAGAAATGGTGATTGATGGAATTAGAACTAACATTCCACTACAAGTAGATATTATGGCTGACAGCGCTTTTCAGGCTGGCGAACAAAA
>CAZMQH010000023.1:5444-15808 GCA_964568245.1 uncultured Methylomarinum sp. | reverse complement strand
CTCTATGTCCTGGCATCAAATCTCTATTATTACCGACAAACAAACCGCCACCGAAGTTTCTGATTTTTTCAGCGAACTAGGAGCCGTGTCCGTTACTTATATGGATGCGGAAGATCAGCCTGTTTACGAACCAGCACCTGGTGAAACAAGAATTTGGGCGCAAACTAAAGTTATTGCCCTTTTTGAATTAGATAGCGAACCTGAACTGGTCAAAACCGTTCTGTTTGCTCAATTCAAGGATAAACGTCTAAAAGATTGGTTTCACGAAATACTTGAAGACCAAACATGGGAACGCACTTGGATGGAACATTATCATCCAATGAAGTTTGGCAATTCTCTCTGGGTTTGCCCTACAGGCCAAGAAGTTTCGGAACAAAATACCACCTGCATGACTCTAGATCCAGGCCTTGCCTTTGGCACGGGAACTCATGCTACCACTGCGCTTTGTTTAGAATGGCTATCCAATCACGACCTAACAGATAAAGTGATCATCGATTACGGCTGTGGCTCAGGAATTCTTGCCGTTGCAGCCTTACTCTTAGGGGCCAAAGAAGCTCACGCAATTGATATTGACCCGCAAGCAATAACAGCCACATTTGCTAATGCAGATAAGAACCAGGTCTCAGATAAAATAAAATGCTATTTGCCTGAGCAGTTTGAACCCTTTCAGGCTGATGTAGTTGTAGCCAATATTTTAGCCCAACCTCTTTGTGAGCTATCAGAATCTATTTCAGCTCTAGTAAAACTCTCTGGTCACCTAGTTTTATCAGGTATTTTAAATGAACAAGCTGAAACGGTAACAACAGCTTACCAACAACATAACATTCAAGTTCAATCACCCACTTCACAAGAAGACTGGTGCCGACTCGATGGTATAAAACAATAGCCACCGATGTATACGCAATGTACTGAATGTAAACAACCCAACTCTATCAGTGTAGAACAGCTTCGCACATCTCATGGAATGATACATTGTAAAGCCTGTTCAGCTATGTATGATGCTTTGAATTTATTGAATGAAGGTGAAATACCGACGGACATTGATACAATAGACTCTGCCTATACTGCCCCCCAAGCATTGTCTAAAAAACAATCAAACCCCTGGGGACTTGGAACCAGTATTTTATTTATTATTTTCATCTTCCAGGTTTATTATTTTGAAGCCTATAATTTAAGTCAAAATTCAACACTTAGACCTTGGCTAAAAAAAATCTGTTCAGAATCAACAAACTGCCAATTACCTAAGTACAGAAACCTTGATGAAATCACTATTCTAAATGGTTCTTTTGAACCGGTGAATAATCATTATATTTTCAACACAGTGGTTATCAACCAAGCTCTTTTTGCTCAACAAAGACCCTCAATTAAACTAACCTTAATTGACTTTACAGGTCGCTCTTTTGCAAGCAGAACATTTTACCCCACAGATTATTCAAAACAGCCCACTTCGCTACTTGAACCTAATCTTGCTGAAAAAATAACACTATCTATTGCGGCACCATCAAGTAAAATTGGCGGCTACCGTTTCGAATTAATTTGATTTTCACATACGTGAAGTACTAAGCATATAAGGTTTTAGCGCCAATGGCACATCCAGAATTGTATTTAAAAAAGAACGAAGACAGACGCTTACGCAAAGGCCACCTTTGGGTATTTAGCAATGAAGTCGATACAAAAAAAACACCGCTAGACAGCTTTTCAGCTGGCGATATGGTGGTAATTAAAGATAGCACGGGTAAATCAATGGGCTGCGCCTACATTAATCCAAATACTTTGGTTTGCGCGCGTATTATTGGCAGAAAGCCCTCACAAAAAATGGGTACGACTTTCTTCACTGACAGAATCAGCACCGCACTTAATTTTCGAGACCGGTTATTTCCTGGAAAACCCTTTTATCGCTTAATTTTCGGTGAAAGTGATGGCTTACCAGGGCTGGTTATCGACCGTTTTGGCTCAGTTTTATCTGTGCAGATTACAACAGCTGGCATTGAAAAACAAAAAGAGTTTCTGATTAACTCACTTGTTGAATTGCTTACACCAGAGGCTATCATTTTAAAAAATGACAACAGCCAAAGACAACTAGAAAACCTAGCTCAAGAATCAGAAGTTATCTATGGCACCATGCCTGAGACTCTGATCATTGAAGAAAACGAGGTTAAATTCCAATTAAATGCTGTCGATGGCCAAAAAACAGGCTGGTTTTATGATCATCGTGACAGTCGCGCCAAATTAGCAAAACTTACTGATGGACTGCGAGTACTGGATTTATTTTCTTATTCTGGCGCTTGGGGCATTCCTGCCGCAGTCGCTGGCGCATCAGAAGTCACCTGTGTCGATAGTTCTGATTCAGCATTAGCGCTAGCAAAAAGTAGTGCTGAACTTAATAATGTACAAGATAAAATGAATTTTGTGCGTAGCGATGTCTTTGAATTTCTGAAACAAGCCCGTGAAAACAAAGAACGTTATGATGTGATCGTACTAGATCCACCTGCATTGGTTAAACGAAAAAAAGATTTTAAAGCAGGTTATGAAGCATACCGCAGACTCAATCACCTTGCCCTACAAGTATTAAATAAAAATGGTATTTTAGTCTCCGCCTCATGCTCACATCATTTAAGCAAAGCTAATCTACATGAGATACTTCGTTCCTCTGCACGCCATATAGACCGCCACTTAGTCTTCTTTGCCACCGGCAGCCAAGGTCCTGACCACCCTATCCATCCATCCATTCCAGAAACAGAATATTTAAAAACTTATTTTTGTTCTGTTTCTAGCAGTTTATAATCTATTTATGAACAAAATTAAAGAACCCTGTCCTCTTTGCAGTCAACCTGTTGAAATAAAAGGCTTTAGCTTACAAACAAAAGAAGGTTTAAAACTCTTCTGCTGTGCAGGCTGCGTCAGTATTTTTCAGTTACTCAATGAAGGCATCATCATAACCACAACTAATGAGGAAAAAAATGAAAGCTTGTGAACAATGCGCCACTGATAGAGTACGGATTGGTGAAAACCATACCAAAATGTCAGTAATATCCAGAACAATAGGTCTTATCCTTATCTATTTACCTATTTTGACATTTCCTTTTATCGTTTTAAGCGCATACTCGACTTACTACAGCTTAATTTTGTGTGGTGCTCAAAATGTAAGAAAATGGAGTCATTATCTTCCAGAGAAATCATCCCATCGCTACACCATGAAAAACCAAATTACTATGGATGGTTCATTCAAATACAGCTTGGCGCAATCTAAACTTTACTGGATTCTTAACTGTACTGTTTACTGCCCTTACAGCGTAGCACTTTTTGAATGGCATTCTTACTTAGTAAAAGTTGTTGAAAATTGGTGGTGTCCGTTTACCCATGGTAAAAAAGAAACTTATAAAAATGCTACAATTGATAAATCTTTCTGGCATATTTACCCTGAAGATGCTAATAAATTAGAGGAAGAGGATTTAAAAAACCCTATTTTCACTGATGAGCATGATAAAGATTTAGAGAAGTAAGAGCAGCTAAAAGGTTCAAGGTGAAAGGTTAAAAGAACCAGATCAAGAGCAAACTCGGAATGCTCTTTCTTTCGCCTTTCGCCTAACAATTCCCCCTTCCAACAAAATTAATCAAATCTGATTAATAACCCTATTTCATGTATTATATGCGGCCCTTGGTACCATTCATATTATGAAAATAGGCCCTTATACACTTCCAAACAATCTTATTCTAGCTCCAATGGCTGGAATTACAGACCGCCCTTTCCGCGAATTATGCCGGCAATTGGGTGCAGGCCTCGCTGTGACTGAAATGGTTGCTTCAATTCCCAGTTTACAAAAACACCGACGCACTTTACTTAAAACAGATTACACGGGTGAGACTGGCTTACGCTCTGTTCAAATTTTAGGTACCGACCCCCAGCAAATGGCTGATGCCGCGCTTCTTAATCAACATCGTGGCGCACAGATTATTGATATTAATATGGGGTGTCCGGCCAAAAAAGTCTGTTCTGTTGCCGCAGGCTCGGCATTGCTTAAGGATGAAGACCTAGTCAAAAGGATTCTTGACGCTATAGTTAGCACGGTTGATATTCCTGTTACCCTAAAAATTCGTACGGGCTGGGATAAGAGTAATAAAAATGCTATCAATATTGCTCAGATAGCAGAGCAATCAGGTATTGCTGCTCTTACTATTCATGGCAGAACTCGCGCTTGCAAATTTACTGGCGAAGCAGAATACGACACCATTAAGCAGGTAAAACAAGCCGTTAGCTTACCCATTATAGCGAATGGGGACATTACCAACGCCCAGAAAGTCCAACATGTTTTAGACCTTACTGGGGCTGATGCCATTATGATAGGTAGAGCCGCCCAGGGGAAACCATGGGTTTTTAATGAAATTCAACAAACACTTAATAAAAACACAAGCTATACCAAACCATCAATTAAACAGATTCAAGTAATCATAAATAATCACTTAGAAGAGTTATATAGCTTCTATGGTAATTTGAGCGGTGTTAGAATAGCCCGTAAACATATCGGCTGGTATTTTGATAATCTAGGCAATCTTCCTATTGCAGTCAAAAAAGAAATTTATCAAGCGACCGAGCCATTACACCAAATATCTCTAGTTAATTCTGCATTTTCTAATGTTGAATTTTCTTATCAATAATGTTCAGAAAAATATGGAATTAATACAACAAAGCGTAAAAGCCATCAATATTGACACAAAAAAGACTCCGATTCCCCTATCAGTTCATGTCAAAGAAACTGTAGAACATTATTTCGACCAGCTTAATGGTCATGATACTAGCGGGCTATACGCCATGGTGATTAGCGAAGTTGAAAAACCTCTTATCGAAGCTGCATTAGATTATTGCGGCCAGAATCAGACCAAAGCATCAAAAATACTAGGTTTAAGTCGCAGCACTCTGCGTAAAAAACTAGACATTTACGGCTTATCCTAAAACAAAATTCTTACATTTAATCCTCTGAGGTTTTCATGAACAAAAAAGTGACTCGCGCACTGGTTAGTGTTTCCGACAAAACAGGCATTCTGGGTTTCTGTCGCGAACTAGACCAGCTAGGCATAGAACTTCTTTCAACAGGCGGTACAGCCAAACTACTGGCTGAAAACAATATTGCTGTGACCGAGGTCTCTGATTACACAGGCTTCCCTGAAATGATGGATGGCCGTGTTAAAACTTTACATCCTAAAGTTCATGGTGGCATTTTAGGGCGCAGAGGCATTGATGATGAAATCATGACGGCTAACGGTATTAAAGCTATTGATATGGTTATCGTTAACTTATACCCTTTTGAACAAACCGTTGCCAATCCAGATTGTGATCTAGCTACAGCAATTGAAAACATTGATATTGGCGGCCCAACCATGATTCGCGCTGCGGCAAAAAATCATGCTGATGTCTCTATTATTGTTGATCATAATGACTATGCCTCGACTCTTGAAGAATTAAAAGCAAATGATTCATGTATTTCCGCGCCAACTCGTTTTAACTTAGCTTTAAAGAGTTTTGAGCATACTGCAAAATACGATACGGCAATATCTGTTTATTTAGCTGCGGTGAATAAAGTACAATTCCCTAAGACCTTAAATCTACAATTCAACCATACTCAAACCATGCGATATGGTGAGAATCCTCATCAAAATGCGGCGTTTTATACTGAAAAAAACCCTGAGATTGGGACTATTGCAGCAGCAACACAGTTACAAGGTAAGGAATTATCTTATAACAATATTGCTGATGCTGATGCTGCTTTAGAGTGTGTTAAATCATTTGCCGACAAACCAACCTGTGTTGTGGTTAAACATGCTAATCCTTGTGGTGTCGCCCAAGCTGATGATATTTTCAACGCTTATGACCTAGCTTATGCAACGGACCCAACCTCTGCTTTTGGTGGCATTATTGCTTTTAACCAAGAGTTAGATGAAAAAACGGCTGCTGAAATTATTAGCCGTCAATTTGTAGAAGTTATTATTGCTCCCACTATTAGCGATGCAGCTAAAACCGTGTTATCTGCAAAGAAAAATGTCCGCGTTTTAGAATGTGGAGTTTGGAGCACTAACAATAAACCAGTTTTTGATTTTAAACGTGTTGCAAGTGGCTTGTTAGTCCAAGATAAAGATTTTGGCCAAATTACTGAAAACGACCTTAAAATTGTCAGTAAACGTCAACCTACAGAACAACAAATGGCAGATATGCTATTTGCCTGGAAAGTAGGGAAATTTGTTAAATCTAATGCTATTGTTTACTGTAAAAACGGCCAAACTATTGGCGTGGGTGCAGGACAAATGAGCCGCGTTTATTCAGCCAAAATTGCTGGCATTAAAGCAGCTGATGAAAATTTAGTGGTTGCTGGTTCTGCAATGGCTTCTGATGCCTTTTTCCCTTTTAGAGATGGTATTGATGCAGCTGCCGAAGCAGGTATTACCGCTATTATTCAGCCAGGTGGCTCAATGCGTGACAATGAAGTGATTGAAGCAGCAGATGAGCATGATATTGCCATGGTATTTACGGGCATGCGTCATTTTAGACATTAAAAACTCGTACATTCATCACTTGGAATTGAGGCTTTAGCCTCAATTCCAACATACCTATTGTTGTCAAGAGAATCCCAATGAAAATACTTATCGTCGGTAGCGGTGGCCGTGAACATGCCCTTGCCTGGAAAGCCAAACAATCATCAAATGTTAGCACTGTTTTTGTTGCACCTGGTAATGCTGGAACTGCACTAGAAGACAATATGACTAATGTTGATATTTCTGTTGAAGATATTCCAGCATTAATTAAATTTGCTCAACAAGAACAGATCGCCCTTACCATTATTGGCCCAGAAGTTCCCTTAGTCATGGGAATTGTGGATGAGTTTTCTACAGCAGGTTTAAAATGTTTTGGTCCATCGGCAAAAGCTGCGCAACTGGAAGGCTCTAAAACCTACAGTAAAGATTTTATGGCTAGACATAAAATCCCTACCGCCGAATATCAAACCTTTACAGAAACTCAACCTGCCATTGACTATATTAAAACTAAAGGCGCACCTATCGTAGTAAAAGCCGATGGCCTAGCCGCTGGAAAAGGCGTTATTGTAGCTGAATCTGAACAGCAAGCGATTGATACTGTTAAAGATATGTTATCAGGCAATAGTTTTGGCGATGCAGGGCACAGAGTCGTTATTGAAGAGTTCCTAGGCGGGGAAGAAGCTAGTTTTATTGTTATCGCTGATGGAGACAATGCTCTCCCTATGGCGACATCACAAGACCATAAAGCCAGAGATAATGGCGACAAAGGCCCTAACACGGGCGGCATGGGGGCTTACTCTCCTGCACCTATAGTAACGCCAGAAATGCATAAAAGAGTGATGGATGAAGTGATTAACCCGACCTTAAAAGGTATGCGTGATGATGGCATTCCTTATACAGGCTTCTTATATGCGGGTCTAATGATCAGTAAAGATGGCAAAATTAAAGTATTAGAATATAACTGCCGTTTTGGTGATCCAGAAACACAACCTATTATGATGCGCTTAAAAAGCAATCTAGTTGATTTATGCTTGGCCGCCCTTGATAAAACACTTGAAAGCACATCAACAGAATGGGATGATCGCCCAGCGCTTGGTGTTGTTTTAGCCGCTGGCGGATATCCAGATAGCTATAATAAAGGCGATATCATTTCGGGACTATCTACTGTAGAACAAGCTGATAGTAAAGTCTTTCATGCTGGTACTACTGAAAAGGATGGTGATATCACAACTTCTGGAGGCCGTGTTTTATGTGCTTGTGCGCTAGGAAATGATCTTACAGACGCTCAAAACAAAGCTTATGAATTAACTAAAAAAATTCAATGGGATAATGTTTTTTACCGAACCGACATCGGGTTTAAGGCACTATAAAATACACAAGGGCGGACTTCAGTCCGCCATTTTACCAGCATAATTCATCCGTCTAAAAGTTAAATTAATTCTCTCTGTTTTAATTTTTTTAGTCTTTGGTAATTCATGCTTCCAATGATGCTGAATTTCTCCAGTCATCAATAATAAATCTCCATGTCCCAAAATAACGTCTAGCACCTGCTTACTTTTTTGATGGCGAAACTTTAGCAGTCTTTGATCTCCAAAACTCAAAGAAGCAATCAATGGATTAACCCCCAATTCTTTCTCATCATCCGCATGGCAACCCATAGAATCCTTGCCATTACGATATAAATTAGCCATGACACTATTAAAGACACAAGGGTAAAATGATTGTATTTTTTGTTTGATGGCTAAGAGTAAATCAATCCATTCCAATGGCTGATGATTTACTCCAGAATATTGGTATTGTGCATGTTTATCACCATACCAGCACATCAACCGGGGCACTTTTACCCATCGACCATATAGAAAAATTTTCTCTTGCTGCCATTCTATCGCGTGTAATAAAGAGCTAAACAAATAATCAGCGTCTACTTCTGGATAAAAACCACGAATCAAATAAAGCTCACCATCCACAGGGAGTATGTTTTTCAAAAATGAATAGTGGTTTCTAGATAAAAGCTACGACTGGCAATGGGCAAATTATCGGGAAAAGAATTCACCGCACCTTCTTTACCATTTGAATCAAATACATTCCTCACTGAGGCTGATAAATCTATTGTGTCAAAAAAACGCTGGCTATTTAAAGTAATATCTACAGTCTGATAATCTTTTAACAATTGGTTGTTACTTACTTTGCCATTCAGCCTATGCCCCAACCAGTTTAATTGTGTTTGAATTTGCCATTGAGGTAAAAAATGCCATGCCATAGCAACATAAACTTGATGCTCTGGTACATTAGCAATCCTTCGTTTAGTTGCTTTATTACGAGAATATTGCCAAGCATAATTACCCTTTAAATTCCATTGCTCATGCAACTGCCAATCCCATTCAAATTCGGTTCCATACCCCATTTGCCCTTCAGTATTTTCAACCGTAGGCGTAGCGACACCTAATACCTTGATTGCTATAAGGTCTTCAATTTCATAATAATAAAAATTACTAGCCAACCTTAGAAAACTTGTGGGACGATAATCAAATGCTAACTCAAGGGTTTGAATAGTTTCTGGTTCAAGGTCTACATTACCATTAAACAAAATACTATTTTGTTGTTTTTGCTCTAAAAAACTAGGCGCCCTAAATGCACGACCATACAAAACCTTAGTACTTAGCCGCTCATTAACTTCCCAAATCAAGGCAACACGAGGGTTAAAAGTACTCCCAAAATCAGAATAATCATCAAACCTAATACCTGCTGTTAACTGCCAATCAGAAGATATTTGCCATTCATCTTGTAAAGATACCGACCAAATAGATCGATGAGAATCAGGCATAAAAATAAACTCTGTGCCCGTTACATTTGTTAACATTCCATCCACTACAGCTTGCGTTCCATCCAGTATGCCAGCCCCATAATTACGTCGCTCTTTGGTATACATTTTCTCATATCTAAACTCAGAACTTAAGCGTAATAAATGTCCTTCGAATCCCTTATAAATAGCTCCCATTTCAAAGGCTGCCACTTGATTCTCAATTTCAATCTGCGTCAACATACCATCAGGAAAAAATACTGTACCCACAAAGGCTGTTGAATTTACATTACCAGCAACACCTATTGGCAAAACAGTATTATCAGGAAAAAGATGTATATCAGATAATACATCAGTATATAAATAACTGGCATGCGCTAGCAACTCCCAGTCATCTATCAAATCTTCAGATGAAAACCGTAAATCCGTTAAATAATCATTTCCATCAACGCTCCCTTCATCATCCAAAGCGCCTGCAGCTCCAGCTCTTAACCCCCCATCTGTCTCATTAAAAGCCCAAAAACTAAGATCCCAATACTTACGCTGCAGACTTAAATGAGCATTCCACCTTTCTAGTTTATTTTGCACTTCATTTGGAGCTAAAGATGCACTGGTAGCAAATCCTTTATCTAATACGGATTGAGCATCAGAATTAATCATTCTATCGCCATCATTATTGTTATGCGCATATTGCAAAGTCGCGGCAATATCCCACCCTAGCCAATGGTCACTATGTAGCCCCCAAATACTTTGAGTATCCCAAGACCCACCACGCACACCGATTTCCGTGCCCGCTATGTCCTTGGCTTTTTTAGTCACAATATTAATCACGCCTGCAAATGCATCAGCACCATACAATGCTGAACCAGGCCCTCTAATCACTTCAATTTGCTGAATGGCTTCTACAGGCAGCACCATACCTTGCATTCCACTACCTTTATACGGCACAGAATAACGCGTTCCATTCAATAACACTAAGACTTGATTGTTAACAGCATTTTGTATACCTCGCATGGAATAGACAGGATCATTTGTTACC
>CAZMQH010000023.1:2320-5344 GCA_964568245.1 uncultured Methylomarinum sp. | reverse complement strand
ATACCATATCCTTGAGCATAATCCACGCCTAGCTCATTTAACAAATCAAAGATTTGTTTATTTTCAACAAATTCAGCTATCGTCTTTTTACCCATCACATGGCCAACCTCATTAATAGATTTCACCATAGCCAGATCGACTTTATCATCAAGAATATCTTTAACGAATAAGCCATCAATTTTTAAATAATCAACAGGTAAGTTTTTTAAATAGGCAAAAGAAGAAAGCCCACTACCAAAGTCATCTAATGAAAAAGAACAACCCTTCTCACGTAAATGCTGAATAAATTTTGTGGCACTATTCAAGTTACCAATAGCCGCTGTTTCTGTAATTTCAAAACAAATTTTTTCTGTCGGTATTGAATATTGCTCGAACATTTCATTAATAAAGCCCAACATACTTTCATCAGATAATGACAACCCTGATAAATTAACTGAACATACAGCTAATTTATGCAAACAACTAGAATGGTCAGCTAACCATTCAAACAAATGAGCAATAACCCATTTATCTAAGGCGGTTGCTAAATTATATCGTTCAGCTGCAGGTAAAAAAGCCCCTGGCGGAATAATATTACCTTGCTCATCTAAAAAACGAACCAAGGTTTCAAAATGCAAATCTTCACTGGCTGATTCCGCAATAGGCACAATCAATTGCCCATACAATACAAATCTATTTTCATCAAGCCCATGCTGAATCCTTTCGACCCATTGCATTTCTCCTTGTCGTAAAGCAAGACCCTCATCATCAGGCCTAAACACGTGAACTCTATTTCGCCCTTTCTCTTTTGCCGCATAACAAGCGGCATCCGCTTCTTTTAACACATTAACCGCATTTCCAGTATTTTGGTTAATCGCTGAAATACCAATACTAACCCCAACAGAAAAACTCCGCCCTTCCCAGGCAAATTGAAAGTCTCTAACTACATTCCTAAGCTCTTCACAGGCATGGAAAGCTTCATCTAATGAGCAATTATTCATTAAAATGCCAAACTCGTCCCCCCCTAACCGAGCCAGCATATCTCCTTTTCTAATTTGCTTCTTTAAAACATTTCCTAATTGCTTTAATAGCTCATCCCCAGCCAAATGGCCACTGGTATCATTTACAATCTTAAACTGATCTAAATCCAGATAGCAAAGTACATGCTCCTCTTCATTATGATGGGTTTGTTTCACTAAGCTTTGAACAACACTATCAAATTCCCCTCTATTAACTAAATCAGTCAATGCGTCATGACTGGCCTGATACACTATTTTTTCTGATAACAGCCTAGTTTCAGTCACATCCTCACAAACCAGTAAAAAATTATATTGTTGGTTTTCATTATTGATTATACGAACTGTTTCTCTTACCCAAATAATTCGACCGTCTCGACAAACTTTTCTTAGTTCTTGCTTATGTACTTTATCTGGCGATGCGATGCATGCGTCAAACAGCATTTTTGCAGCCTCTTTATCTTCTGGATGTATAAAATCAAAAATGGACCGGTTATGTAATTCATCACTACTTAAATCTAGCTGCTTAGCGCCAAAACTATTAACTGACACAATCACACCATCAGCATTCAAATTAAACACCATGGTAGGGTTATCATCATAAAGTGCCCGGTAATGGTTTTTTGCTATAACTAACGCTGTATTTTGATGTTCTACTGTTTTAATCATCTCATTAAAAGCATCAACAAGTTTACCAACCTCATCATTACCTTGTTTTAATGCTCTCTGTGAATAATCTTTTTCATGGGTAATTTTATGTACCGTTTTTAACAACGTATTCATTGGAACAGTAATAACACGCAGCAAAGGTGCAGTTAACAAGAAAGTAACCACAGTTGCCATAAATAAGGCTAGAAAAAGCAATGTGATAGATTGGAGTTTTCGAAGAAATGTATTTTCTAAATCAGCCTTAATATAAATAGCACCCAAAATATCAGTATCTAATATAACTAGGCTGTACACATGGAGTAAGGTCCGCTCAAAATAAGTCTTTTGACCAAGATACTGCTCAGGGCACGATAAGCCTAGATAACTTTTCACTTTAAAAGAAGTAAATATTTCCCCTTGCGCATCATAAATACACGCTGACTGGATATGCCCTAACGTCTCTAAAGACGATAAGTTTTCTTTAGCTAACTCAGAATCATCAAATGTTAAAGCCGCAGTACTCCTATTGGCAATTAATTGAGCCATGATGGCTAACTCATTTTGCTGCTTTTGTTTAAAGTCAGAGACTTCAAATACTAATAATAAAAAAGCAGCAATAACTAACCCTGAAATACTTGAGAACAGTAAAATAGAAAGTAACTTCTTTTTTATAGAGAGATTCCTAAGAGGCTTAATCATTCGATTCCCCCTGATAAATATCAGCTACTTCTAATAATTTCGCGCTAATCTCCAACCCGCTTTGTCGTATTTTTTTCAAGTTTATACGTAATTTAACCTTGCCCTCTCGCTGAAAAAAAGCAATCATTCCACCTTGATAAGTAAAGTTATTTGAATCGCCCACCGTAAGCTTTGGTAGTGTAGAGCTAATCGTCAACCTCTCTGGTATTGATAATGGCTTCGCACGCCCCCCTGTCATGAAAACAATATGGCAATGCTCAGCTTTATTGACAGCCTTTATTCTACTCAGTCGGATAGGTTTATTCTTTACGACCCTCTTTTCGATAGGGTTTAAAATAGAACCAAAAGGATCGTCACCTAAAATACATATATTAAAAGTTTTCAGTTCATTTTCAGGCCAAGTAATGAATTTAGTAAAATTGTAGATATAGCCCGCTTTAATTTTATATTCAATACTATTTTCTCCAGCAATCGACTGACTAAAAAATAACGCACTGAATATAATAAGAAAAAACCTCATTAGCCAAGACTTTTTCTTATACAAAATCTAACTGAACCATCATAAAATAAACCATAATAAACAAGAAAATGAACACTATCCTTCACGTGCTCACGCCTGCAGATTTCATTAATAGAACCATCATTTCCTTATTTTATTTGAACTAAGGAAATTCGTAAGTAT
>CAZMQH010000023.1:0-2220 GCA_964568245.1 uncultured Methylomarinum sp. | reverse complement strand
AAGTATAGAATCAAAGTATAAAGAATACTATCCATCTGCAAAAAAAGTACTGATAACTTTGATCATATATCCATGATCATCAACTCCAGCACTTTCCCTTATACTGTGCATAGCCCACATAGGATTACCTACATCTACCGTTCTAACACCTAATTTTGCAGAGGTCATTGGACCAATAGTACTTCCACAAGGAATGTCTGTACGATGTGAATAGGTTTGATATGGTACATTACTTTGCTCGCACCATTGTATAAACATAGCCGTTGAAATGCTTTCCGAGCTGTAGCGCTGATTAGCATTAACCTTAATAACCGGCCCTTGATTAACCGTTACTTTATGCTCAGATTCATAAGCCGAAGGAAAGTTAGGTTGATAAGCATGTGCCATATCAGCACTGATCATGAAACTTTTAGCCAACGCTCGTTGATAATTTTCCTGACTATCATCGGATGAAAAAGCAATACGCTGTAAAGTATCAGGTAAAAAACTACCATCAGCCCCTTTAGTGCTTTCACTACCAACCTCTTCATGATCAAAAAAAGCACACACCAAAGTACTATCGGCATTTAGACTGTTTTCATTTAACATCGCTTGTAATCCTACGTGGCAAGATGCTAAGTTATCTAATTGACTATCTGTGTAAAATTGCTGTTTATCACCCCAAAACCTGCCCTTGTGGGTATCATAAACATTCAACTCCCAAGATAAAATTTTCTCTGCCTCAATTCCAGAAGTGGTGGCGATTAGTTCATGCAAATATTTTGCAGATAACTGCTCCTCAACGGCTGTTGAAAGAATTAAAGCTAATTCATTTTGTTTATGTAATTTCAACCCCTCCTCATTAACCATCCTATTCATATGAATAGCAAGATTGGGTAACCGTAATAAGACTTGATCAAACATGACTAATTGACTGGCAATTTCACCATGAGCAACCTTGTAACTGATTCTACCTGCCAGACTTAAATCTCTATCGGTAAAGGTTGCCAGAATGGGCCCGCCATAAACTTCAACACCTAGTCGAAGCAATCCATCAGAATTTTTTATCGCATTAGGTTTTATTTTTAATCCCGGCGAGTCAGTGTGTGCCCCCAAAATTTTATAGCCCGTCTCTATTAACTTGTTTTTTCCTGCTATAAAAAAAATGATCGATGAGTCATCACGAACAACAAAATATCGACCTCCAGGGCTTAAACGCCATTGCTCTGTTTCCTTAAGCGGCATAAAACCAAAAGGTAATAATCTATTTTCTATGCTTTTCACAGCATGAAAAGCACTTGGACTCTCATCAATAAAATCTAATAACTCTTTTACCTGTTGCTGTGCTGTTGTCATTTTTCTTTTAGCTCCAAAGATACTGAATTTATACAATAGCGCAAACCTGTTGGCTGAGGTCCATCCTCAAACAGATGACCTAAATGAGCATCACAAGATTTACATGTCACTTCTACTCGCTTCATACCCAAACTTTCATCTGATATTTCATTAATATTAGCGTGATCAATCACCTGCCAAAAACTTGGCCATCCAGAACCTGAATTATATTTAGTTTCAGAATCAAACAAACTTTCACCACAACAAGCACAAAGATAAACCCCTATTTTTTTACAATCGGTATATTTACCCGTAAAAGCTCGTTCTGTCCCTTTATTTCTACAGATATCAAATTGTTCTGGCGTAAGTTTTTCTCGCCATTGTTGCTCTGTCTGCTTACTACTCATATTCACACCTACTTTTAGATTGTTATTATTCTACACTTATACTTCCCGCTATCACGGCTATTCAACTTATTCCGTACCCTTTTACCAAGAGCATGGCACAGAAACATTGATATCCTCCGGCTATATTAGTGTTTTTACCTTCAAAAATGATGCTAAAGAAAATATGTTATAGTGCTCGAACAATTGTTTCTAATAGAGAATAATCATGACCGAAATGATGAATTCAGGCATCGAATTAATGCTGATTGGGATGGGGATCGTCTTCGCCTTTTTAGCTTTACTGATTGTAATGGTACATATTATGACATCAGTGATTCAACGCTTCTTTCCAGAAGAGCCTGTCACTGCAATCGCCCCTGCATCAGTTTCAACGAGTCATACAGATACTGGTGTTATTGCTGCAATCAGTGCTGCGGTACATCAATATCGTAACAAATATAAATAAGGGACTTGCAAGTAATGAATATACCCATATTGCGTAGGATTTTTGTTTCTGCTT
>CAZMQH010000022.1:0-18602 GCA_964568245.1 uncultured Methylomarinum sp. | reverse complement strand
TTTTACTTAGAACAAACGAAGGTGAACTTTATCACCGAGTCACTAACACTAAGGGTCTTGGTGAAGTAGGTAAAGTAGCTTGGGAGCTGAATGATATGCTGGATATCATGGAGTCTTATTTTAAAGAAGTTAATTGCTGTTTTCATCAAAGCTCGCAAGGTAATCATGATCGTTATGCCTTAGCTGATGGGTTTCCAGGTTTATTAAAGGCATCTGCTAGCAATATGAACACAGCACTGCAGAAAATGAATGAAAATGAAACTTTAATGACAAAAAATAAGTTATCTGCAGGATTACATAGCTTAAATACCGCGAACCTACTCGATAACTTAAAAGCAAATCAGAGTGATTTAATTAATATTACGGATCAAATGAAAAAAGTTGAGGATATTGCGATAGAAACGGGTAATAGCGCTGATGCTAGCTTGGCCACTGTAGATACCATTAGCTCCTCTCTTACTAATATTAATAATAATATCCATTCTGTATCTGACGTTATTTCTGCATTAATTAATGACAGTAAGAAAGTAACCGATTCTTTATCTATGATTACAGGTATTGCCGACCAAACCAACCTCTTAGCTTTAAATGCCTCTATTGAAGCAGCTAGAGCTGGAGAGCATGGCCGAGGTTTTGCTGTAGTAGCCGACGAAGTAAAAAGCTTATCTGAGCACACTAAAAATGCTGCTTTAGAAGTTTCTCAGACCCTAACTTCATTTAATAAACGGGTTGAGCAGATGCGTATCGAAGCTGAAAGTTCTGCTAACCTATCTAAAGAAATTATGGGGCAAGTCAATTCTTTTAAAGTCCAGTTTTCTGGCCTATCTGAATCAGCTAAAGCCTCTATTGAATATATTACTTTTGCTAAAGATAAAAGCTTTGGCTTACTGACTAAACTTGATCATATTATCTTTAAACAAAATGGCTATCTTGCTATCCAAAATCCAGAGCATTGCCCACAAGCAGATGCAATTAGTGTTGATAACCATAGTTGTCGCCTAGGTAAATGGTATTACGAAGGCGCAGGGTATGAAAATTTTAGAGATACGCATGCCTATGCTAGCTTAGACCTACCGCATGGTGATGTACATAACTGTACCCAACAAGCTTATGCTACATCACGTAAAAATTGGGTTGATAACCCTTCCATTTTGACTGATATCATTAGTCAAATGCAGCAATCAGAAGATGCCAGTGCTGATGTTATGACACAAATTGATGCCATGATTGATGAAAAACATCAGCATCGTTATAGCTAGAAGGCTATCCGAGAATAAGGGAGTCAGTAATAAATAATGTACCCAGATCTCGTAGGATTTTTTTTTCTCCTTGGTTGTTCTCAAGAGAAGCATAGTTACTCTATGTGCCGATTGAGAAGAGCCAAGGAGGGATAAAAAGACAAGAGAGCTGGGTATATTATTTGTTACTGCCTCCCTAACCTCCTAGAAAATAATTTTCAGGGTGGGAAATACCCATCTTACGGTTTTGTTAATATCGTCTCTTTTTTCTTTTTTTCTTTCCATAAACCATCCATAGAAAAGCAACCCCATCCCCATTTTAGCCAATTTAATAATGAAACGGCTAACCATAACGACCACAGTAACATTAAGATGCGATAAGCCATTAAAGGAACTGAAATAACCGTCGCTGTTGGTAATATCGCCTGACTTCTATCTTGATACCAATTTAAATTAAAAGCAGATGACTGGTTACCTACAATTTGCATATCAGGACGACCTAATAAACCTTGTTGAACAGCCACAAAGAGTATCAATAAGGAAAGTAGAGTCAGCCCTGCTAACCCTATTTGTAGCACATTAAAATATTTTTCTGGCAGCTGTTTTTTTGCTCTATAGCCCAAAGCCATTAACCAAAAAACAATACAGGCTGCAGATTCTATCGCTAGCTGACTTAGGCCAATTAACAATAAAAACCATTGCCAATGTTTTAAAGGCGTTATTGATATTTTACCTAGACCAATCGATAGTATCGCTATCACTATTAATACCCCCCAAAACAAAACAGCAGGGCCAAAAGCGGGGCCAGAAGTAAACAATACCCAGCGATCATCTCCTAATAATATTTTTATATGCTGATTTACACTACTTATACCTATATTGAGCAAAGGCGAGGTAAAAATACTGCCTTGCTGCTGCATATTACGCCAAAGTAAGCTTATATTTTGTTTTCCTGGTTTAATAGCTAAGGTTACTTTTGATTCATTTGACCTTATCGGCTGAGTCAGCCCATTAATTTTTACCGATTGAAGTTCCACCTGTTCAGGTAAAGTAACCGTATGTTGCATACCTTTAGAACTTCTAATACTTAATTTTAATTCAGTTTCTACCGAGCGTTTACCTGGTTTAATAATTAAATCTGTTCTATCAACCGTTAAGGTTGCCCCTTTAACCGCTTCTGGCCTAGTAATTATTAAGCTCACTTTTTCCTTAGCCCAAGGTCGCCATTCAGGTAGCCAACGGCCATTATCCTGATGATGAATAACTGAAATCCCCGTTGTTTCTAAATGCCACATTGGGCTTACATTCGCTCGCCACACCTCTGTCCACAAATCAGTATTAGGTGCTATTAATTCTATTTGAGATGATTTTTTCAAACTAGACTGCCACTGCAAACTGTTTTGCCTAGCTGACATACTAATCAATACCTGCTTATCTTTAACTCTTATCCCTTCCGTAATCACAGATTCGCCTTTTAATAATGGAAGCTTTATGACAATGGCAGAATCATTTTTAACCAGCCGTTTAACCCGTGTAGTTATCCTCCAATCCAGCCCCAGGTTGAGCGTTCTTTCTACACTCAAAAAAGCAGGTAAAACACCTGGCTCTATGCTTTGTTCAGTTTTACCAATTGCTTGAGCTGTTTTAACTCTGGATAAAATAAGCTGATTATCTATTTGCCCCTGCTGATGAACCCCCTCTATTATCCATCCCTTACTTTTAATCATCACTTGATGCGGCTTTAACAGTAATGGAAGTGAAAATTTATTCTGAACTGGATTTATCCCTATTAACTCAATAATATGTAAACCTTTATCTAAACCAATCCATAAGCTACTTTGGCTTCTTAACAATGCTTCGGCAGGCCTGCCATCTAGTAATATTTTATTCGGCATCCATTGCTCTATATTAGCTGGCAATGGAATAGCAACCGCTTGTTGGGCATGAACCTGCAGCTTAATAGTTAAACGTTGGGGTGAAATGGCCAAATGCATAGCCGCTATTTGTACGCAGGAAGGTAAACAATCAGGTGATTTTAATAGTCGTGTTTTTAACTCATCAAGCATCTGTTGTTCGGGGAAGCCTGCATAAGCATCCTGCATAGGAATAGCTAAAAATGGAATCAACAAAACCCAACTTAATATAGTTTTTGGAATCTTAATTTTTTTATCTATTACCCCAAACACTAATAAAGACAAAGCGAGTACCAATAGAACTCGCAAAAAATTAAGTATCATGGTTATTTTAGGTGATAAATACCAAAGGGAAATTTGTTGCAAACTATCCACTGAGCCATTCCAGGATAACTGTATTTTTGTCCAATTCCATTGGGGTAAGCCTGGCCCTGTTTGAATATTTGCATCAGGATCAATCTGCTCAAAGGCTACTATTTTTTGTTGACCGCGCACAGGAGCATAAGAGGACGGTCTAGCTAATTCACGTAATTTTGATACCCCTGTTGTGACTGTATTATTACTAGAAAATACATAGGATGAAGACTGGTCTTCAAATCCAAACTCATCCAGTACTTTGGGTGATATTTGTTTCCATTGCGATTCTAACTGTGGGTATAGTCCAATCCTGACTTGTGACACCATAAAAGGCACAATGATCAGAATCAAAGTCACCCAGCAAGCATTTCTATACCATAGAATGAGAGTTTGAAGTTTTCCTTTGGGTATCACTCTGATTAAAGCAATGGCTGCTAGAATATTTAACCAGATAAGCTGAGGGGATTGCGGCTCATGCCAGCATAAACCTAAACTCAACAGAGCAAAAATACCCCAATAAATATTCCATAATCGACTGATAGCTAAAGAAGCAATCAGCACTAAAAATAAATCCAGCAATGTCCATTTTGAAATCCAGCTATTAGGTACATTATCAACCCCACTGGCCATTAATAATCGCCAGCCTGGAGGAATATTTAATTCCGCCTGTACCTGATAAAAATCCTGTTCCCACCCCACAGCACTCATTTGACTTATATCACCAATCATACGGCTGTCTGCTTGTAAATTAACCTTTCCTTTTCTAATTTCAACACCTGTTTTATTATTTTCTACCGAACGTGTCACCAAATGATTTTTACCATTCAGTTTTACTTGCCCAACTTTAGTTTCTTCCAGCGCATTTAATCGCCAACCGTTAGTCATTTTTCCATTAATACTATCGCTAACGGTGTAGCCTTTACCGTCAAAGTCCAACCATAATTTTCGATTTAATTTTAGTTGATTTGGCTCAGGGTCAGGATCTCCTCGTCTAATCACATTGAAATCCATAATATCCCCTTGTTTAACTAAATAGGCTGGTAAATTTCGCCATGCCTTTGGTAGATTTGTTTGACTAGGATCAATTGATTGTAACTGCTTAATTTCTACAATACGTTGATAAGGTCGCGCATTAAATGACCATATTTCTGATTTAGGCCATGTAGCATCATCAATATCTAAACTAAGCTGCAATAAAGGCTTGGCATATCGAGCTTGTAGCTCAATATGCCAGCGACCTGGCCGAACCTGAATCAATAAATCACCATTGGGTTCAATTCTGGCAGGTAGAATACTTTTTAAAGCAATAGGGATAGAACCTGCTAATAAAGCATGGGGTAGCTTTATTTCTCTTTGATCCCCTGAAACTTCTAATTCAAGAAAAGTGGTGACTTGTAAGGGGATATTATCATCAACCTTTCTAAACACCTGCAGGTCTAACTTATTTTCTATGCTTTTAATTTTTTTAGACCCCCTATCACTTTGTTTCAGCCAAACCCTATTATTTTTAATCATCGGATAAGTCATGGTATTTCCATTGATCTTTAAATTTAAAATCCCCGTATTTTCTGGAATGGTTAAATTTTCTGGCATTCTATCCCAGAAAAAAACACCTTTAATCAAATACAACCCAGCCTCTAACTTAACCCGAGGTTTTCCTTGCTTAACCATAACTAACACGGGTTTGTTGTTGATAGTCACTTGTTGAGGCCAGTTACTTTTATCTCCAGGTAAATAAACCCAACTTGGTTGATAAACTCGCCATTGGCTACTAAATTTTGCCCGCTTGGATTTTAATTCTAAATTTAAATAACTAGGCCAGCTACATTGCTTTTGTTTGAATTTCTGATAGAAAAAAGGACAATGATTTGAACCCTCATCTTGTAGCACCCATTTGACCCAGGGTTTAAGGGGGTCTGGAACATTATCCATTTTTAATGGGATAGCAGAAACGATAGAAATTTGTAACGCAAGGGTAAAGAAAAGGGTGAGGCGTAACATAATCTACTCCTAAAAAGGTAACTTTGTTTTGATTTTAGCCTGTATTTTAGTAAAAAAACAAGTAACTGTTCAGCGTATTAATTAATATACCCATGATATAGGAGCATCCGTCCTCGGCGCGATTGATAATGGATTATTTTTAGCGAAAAGAGCATGGTTTTATTCGCGCTGAGGGCGGGCGATCCTACAAAGTACAGTGACTCAGAGGCACAGAATAATTACAAAAAAAATAACATACTTGACATACGGCTCAGCAACACTTAAAAAGGAGTCTTATTAATGCTGGTAATTTTGCTAGCCACGCCTGTGCACATTTCAAGAGGGGGAATACATGTCTCTATTAGACACCATTAAAAGTTTATTTTTCGGGGAAAAATCTGAAGCTCCAGTAGCATCAGATCAAGCTGAAGAGGTTGTTATAAAAAAAGAACCCGTCGCAGTTACATCAGCAAAAGAAAATACAGGAATACAAATCCCTGAAGATTCAACTTTAAGGCGTCACTTTATTTCAGCATTACAAATTGAAATTGAATCGACTATGCCTACTCGCCCAACAGACTCAGCTTTAAAACGTCACTATGCTTCAGCTGTTCAGGCTAAATTAGCAGTGTTATTAGATCAATAGAATTGAAAAAATAGTCAGAAGTATTCTGCTTATAGCTTTAAAAAACTACAGCTTATTTACAAATGGAAGTGAGGCTTTAACCTCGCACTATTCAGATAAGGCTAAAGCCTCACTTCCAAAAAATAGCTTGTGGTTAGTTCAGCAATATTCTGCTTTAACCCGCTATCTTAGACAATTCATCTATCAATCGTTGATAAATCCCACCAAAACTGCCATTACTCATTAATACAAAATGAACCTTATCCTTGGCTTGTAACTTTAACTTTTCAATAATGACATCTAATGTTGTGCATATTTCAATATTCTCAGCATATTGCTTTAACTCTGATAAATCCCAAGCTAGGTTTTCTGGTTGATAAATAAGTGCAATATCGGCTTTATTTAAAGATTCAGCTAATGACTTTGTATGAATCCCCATCCGCATTGTATTTGAACGTGGTTCGACAATGGCCACAATCTTTTCAGTTCCTACTTGTTTTCGTAAACCATCTAAGGTTGTCTCTATCGCGGTGGGATGATGAGCAAAATCATCGTAGATAGTCACGCCTTTAATATTAGCGATAACTTCCATTCTTCGTTTAACATTTTTAAACTGTTTTAATGCTTTAATCGCATCAATAGGCAATATACCAATATGCTTTGCTGCCACAATAGCTGACATTGCATTATAAACATTATGCTCACCGGTCAGTGTCCATTCGACAATACCTTGTTCTATCCCTTCAAAAAGAACTTTAAACTCACTGCCATCAGCTTTAATTAACTCTGCCCGCCACTGTGCATCAGTATTAATGGCTGTTTTTGCAACTGGCGTCCAGCAGCCCATATCAAGTACATCAGTAATATTAGTTTCAGGTTCAGGGGCAATGATTAAACCATCACTTGGTACTGTTCTAACTAAATGATGAAATTGCTTTTTGATAGCCTCTAAATCATCAAAAATATCAGCATGATCAAATTCCAGATTATTTAAAACCGCTGTTCTAGGTCGGTAATGAACAAACTTTGAACGTTTATCAAAAAAAGCTGAATCATATTCATCTGCTTCAATCACAAAGAAATCAGTTTCACCTAAGCGTGCAGATAGCCCAAAATTTAACGGAATCCCACCTATTAAAAACCCGGGGTTAAAGCCTTGGTATTCTAAAACCCATGCCAGCATACTACTGGTCGTGGTTTTACCATGCGTACCAGCAACCGCTAAAACCCATTTATCTTGTAGCACATGCTCAGACAACCACTGAGGGCCAGAAATATATTTTAAGCCTTGATTTAAAACAGCCTCGACTTCTGCATTACCCCTGGACATAGCATTTCCGATTACTACTAAGTCAGGTTTACAGTCAAGGTTTTCAGCTTTATAGCCATTCATTAACTGAATGCCTTGCTGTTCAAGCTGGGTACTCATGGGAGGGTATACATTTTGATCTGAACCACTGACTTTATAACCCAACTCTCTGGCAATAAGCGCTAATCCACCCATAAATGTACCGCAGATTCCTAAAATATGGATATGCAGAGGTCTGTCTTTAGTTGTATTCATTGCTTATTATTTTTTCTCGTCTGTAGTTTCAGTGTTATTTTCTGCAGAATCTTCGGCTGGCTCTACTGGTTCGGATTTTTCTGTTTCAGCAGGTTTCGTCTCTTCTTTAGCGGTAATTGATTGCTCTAATATTTTCACAATATTCTGATATTTTGTTTTCTTAGCTTTTTCTATCACCGAAATACTTTGTTTATCCGTGGCCTTAACATCTGCACCTGCCATCATTAATAGCTCTACTAATTCTTCACTCCCAAACATGACCGCATCCATTAATGCTGTTGAACCTAAATTATCCATAATATTAACATTAGCACCATAGGATAGTAGTATTCTTGCAACACGAACATTACCATTAAAGCTTGCTGCCATCATCGCCGTACGACCTGTTGCAGTCACAGCATTAACATCCGTACCTCCTGAAAGTAAAAATTTTACTCTCTCAGTTTTACCAAAAATAGCAGCTGAAAATAATTCATTAATACCTGCAGAGAATATGGGAGTCGAGAAAAGTAACAGAAATAATAGCAGTAGTTTTTTAATTGTCATCGAATAAACTATTTTTTACTTATAGATAGTTTCAAGAATAGTCTAAATTCCTTAGTCCATCATACCTTGATTTGTTATATCATCTTACTATGAGTGAAAAAAATAAAATTATAGTTGAAGTAGCACCTCAATATATTGAGTCCCAATCATCTCCCAAAGCTAATCGTTACATTTTTGCCTATACTATTACTATTACCAATGTAGGCATTACACCCGCTAAACTATTATCCCGACACTGGTTAATTACTGATTCCAATGGTAAAAAACAAGAAGTGATAGGAGATGGTGTGATTGGTGAACATCCACATTTAAAGCCTGGTGAATCATTTCGTTATACCAGTGGAGCCATGATTGAAACGCCTGTGGGTGTGATGCAAGGTAAATACTTGATGCTTTCTGATAGTGGTGATCAGTTTAAAGCGCCGATTGAACAATTTACTTTATCTATACCTCGCACTTTACATTAGCACTCTAAGCAATGTCTATTTATGCAATTGGTGATATCCAAGGTTGTTTTGATGATTTATTGAAGTTATTAGATACTATTCAATTTGATGAGAAATCTGATCAACTCTGGTTTGCAGGTGATCTGGTTAATCGAGGACCCAAATCATTAGAAACTCTGCGCTTTGTTAAATCCTTAGGATCTTCTGCAATTACCGTACTGGGTAATCATGACCTACATCTTATCGCCACTGCATTAAAACAACGAAAACCAACTAAAAAAGATTCTCTTAGCGAAATTTTACACGCAGCTGATTGCGATGAATTATTAGACTGGCTAAGACACCGCCCTTTATTTCACTATAATGCTGATTTCTGCTTACTCCATGCAGGGCTTCCCCCTCAATGGAATTTTTCAAAAACCAAAGCAATGGCTTTAAAAGCTGAAAAAGTATTACAAGGAACAGATTACATAGATTTCTTTAAACAAATGTACGGTGATAAACCTGATAAATGGAATAGTGAATTAAAAGGGATGGAAAAAATTAGGTTTATCGTCAATTGCTTTACTCGTATTCGCTACTGTGATGATAAAGGGAAACTAGATTTTAAAAATAGCGGAGCCATAGGCTCACAGCCAGATCATTTAATGCCTTGGTTTACAGTACCTAAACGTAAATCTCAAGATATGCAGATTATCTTTGGCCATTGGTCTACCCTAGGTTATTACCAAGGAAATAATTGTTATGCTATTGATACAGGATGTCTTTGGGGTGGGGAGTTGACTGCTTTAAAGCTAGGTAAAAAAACAAAACGGATCAGTATTAATTGTAATAGAAATTTAAAATCGTAATAGCTCACTTTACTATATTTCAGGGCTTAGGGAGGCAGTAACAAATAATATACCCAGCTCTCTTGTCTTTTTATCCCTCCTTGGCTCTTCTCAATCGGCACATAGAGTAACTATGCTTCTCTTGAGAACAACCAAGGAGAAATAAAAATCCTACGAGATCTAGGTACATTATTTATTACTGACTCCCTTATTAATTGATCTTCATATTTATCGGGTCTATGCCAAATCGTGAAGCTTTCCAACAGGTTTATACGGCAGAAAGTACAAAAGAATTTGAAGATCAATTAAATGGAACAATAGCAACTGATTATTGGCAGCCCTATGAACATTTTATTCCTAGCGAAAAACAGGTTCAATCTAAAGCTAAAACATACACAGTTGAAGGCTACAAGAGTATCTTTAGACATTTTCTTGCACGAATGAGAAGAAAGACAAAATGTTACACAAAAAGTGTTCGAATGCTTGAGCTATCTATTTTACTTTTAATGCATAAAAGAAATGGAACATTAATTATACTAAATTAGCAATGCCATAATGATGAACGTGAAAAAACGAGGTAGATCAATGAATTTAAAAACAACTTGGTGGTAGAATGATAAGATTTAATTATTTTACCTATTTATGCGATTAATTAGGGGATTAACTCACCTTAAACCAATACAAAGTGGCTGTGTATTAACAGTTGGAAATTTTGATGGCGTACATACTGGGCATAAAAAGGTAATAGAAAAGCTAGCGGCGCAAGGTCAAAGCCTGGGACTTCCCGTGGTTGTGATGATGTTTGAGCCACAACCTTTAGAGTTTTTTCTGGGTGATAATGCGCCTTCCCGATTAACAAGGTTACGCGAAAAGGTCATTCAATTTAAAACCTTACCTGTTGATAAAGTGGTAGTTGTTAAATTTAATCAGGCAATGGCAAACTATAAAGCAGAGCGTTTTATTACAGATTTGTTAGTAGATAAACTAAATGTAAAGTATTTAGTGGTGGGGGATGACTTTCATTTTGGTAAAGCGCGTCGAGGTAATTTTGCCATGCTTAAAGAGAAAGGTCTTGAGCTTGGATTTAATGTTGAAGCAACAGATTCTTTCTTTGTTAATCAGCATCGAGTGAGTAGTACCCTGACTAGGGATGCTTTAGGCCAAGGTGAATTGGCTAAGGCCAAACAAATGTTAGGGCGAGATTATTCTGTTTGTGGCCGTGTAGCCCATGGCAATAAACGAGGCAGAACCATTGGCTTTCCTACGGCTAATATTCAAATGTTTAGACGTAATACACCGATTACAGGTGTTTATGCTGTCACTATGACGGGTATTGCTGGTAGAGAAATACAGGGCATTGCTAATGTAGGGACGCGCCCGACCGTTGACGGTGGGGAAAAAGTTATTTTAGAAACCCATTTGTTTGATTTTGACCAAGAAATATACGGACAATATGTGGAAGTTCTGTTTAAGAAAAAAATTAGAGATGAAGTTCGTTTTCAATCATTAGATGAGCTGAAGTTACAAATAGAAAAAGATATTATTATTGCGAAACAGATTTTAATGCTCTAAACCGAGGGTTTTTTAAATTTATATCGCAGATTACCCTTTATATAGTCGAAACTAGAAAGATGGAATACAAAAAAACACTGAATTTACCTAAGACTGCTTTTCCAATGAAAGGCAATTTGGCTCAACGTGAGCCAGAGCGTTTAAAAAAATGGACTGAAGCAGGACTATATAAACAAATTAGAGGAAAAGCAGCGGGGCGTCCACCTTTTATTTTGCATGATGGCCCTCCTTATGCCAATGGTGAGATCCATATAGGTCATGCGGTAAATAAAGTCTTAAAAGATATTATTTTAAAATCAAAAACACTCAGTGGTTTTGATGCGCCTTATGTGCCTGGTTGGGATTGTCACGGCCTACCCATTGAATTAATGGTAGAAAAGAAGATTGGCAAAGCAGGTGTAAAAGTATCCCCAGCAGTTTTTCGTAAAGAATGCCGTACTTATGCTGCTAAACAAGTTGAAAAGCAAAAAGAAGCCTTTATTCGTTTAGGTATTTTAGGAGAATGGGAAAACCCTTATTTGACGATGGACTTTGCTTTTGAAGCTGAGATTGTGCGTTCACTGGGTAAAATTGCTGCTAAAGGACATCTGACAAAAGGCTCAAAACCGGTACATTGGTGTACCGATTGTGGCTCTGCATTAGCAGAAGCAGAAGTTGAATATGAAGATAAGCATTCACCTGCAATAGACGTACGTTTTAAGGTGATTGATGGCGAAGCTTTTATGGCCAGTTGTCATAATGTGCCAGATCATCATGGTGAAGGTGAATTATCTATTGTTATCTGGACCACCACACCTTGGACACTACCTGCTAACCAAGCGGTTTCAGTGAACCCTAATTTGGAATATGTGGTTGTTCAGTGTGAAATTAATGGTAAACAAGAGCGCTTAGTCGTTGCTGACGTATTATTAAAAGATGCCATGTTGCGCTATGGCGCTGGCGAACATCATGTCCTTGCTTATTGTAAAGGCGAAGCATTAGATAAACAGTTATTACAACATCCATTTTATGATCGCCAAGTTCCTATTATATTAGGTGATCATGTCACCACTGATGCAGGTACAGGAGCGGTGCATACTGCACCGGGTCATGGCCAAGACGATTATGTGGTTGGAATGCGATATGGCTTACCTATTGATAACCCTGTAGATAGTAATGGTGTGTTTTTACCAAGCACCGAGTTTTTTGCTGGCGAACATGTGTTTAATGCCAATGAGCATGTGCTTGAAGTATTAAAAGAAAAAGGTAAGTTAGCCCATCACGAGGCGATTTTACATAGTTATCCACATTGCTGGCGTCATAAAACACCTATTATTTTTAGAGCAACGCCTCAGTGGTTTATCTCTATGGATAAGGCTAATTTACGTGAGCAAGCGTTAACAGAAGTTAAGCAAGTGCAATGGATTCCTGATTGGGGACAAGCTCGAATTGAAAGTATGATTGATGGCCGTCCAGACTGGTGTATTTCCCGGCAACGTACTTGGGGTGTGCCGATTACTTTCTTTGTACATAAAGAAACGGGTGAATTGCATCCGCGTACGGCAGAGTTAGTTGAAGAAGTGGCCAAACGCATTGAACAGAAAGGAATTGAAGCCTGGTTTGAGATGGATGCTTCTGAGTTAATTGGTGATGATGCCAAAGATTACGACAAAATGCAGGATACTTTAGATGTCTGGTTTGATTCTGGAGTAACGCATGCCACGGTGTTAAATAAACGTGATCAACTAAGATTCCCTGCTGATTTGTACTTAGAAGGCTCAGACCAACATAGAGGCTGGTTTCAATCATCTCTATTAACATCGGTAGCAATGAATGATGTTGCTCCCTATAAAGCTGTTTTAACTCATGGCTTTACGGTTGATGCTAGCGGTAAAAAAATGTCTAAATCAGCGGGTAATGTGGTTGCGCCGCAAAGTATTATGAAGAACTTGGGTGCTGATGTATTACGCCTTTGGGTTTCTGCTACAGATTACCGTGGTGAAATGAATGTTTCCGATGAAATTTTAAAACGTACTTCTGACGGCTACCGTCGTTTAAGAAATACCGCAAGATACTTATTATCTAATTTAGATGGTTTTAATCCAGCAACTGATTTAGTTGAAGCTAAAGACATGTTGCCATTAGATCGCTGGGCAGTTGATAGAGCTTATCAACTGCAACAAGATGTGATTGAGGCTTATGAAACGTACCATTTTCAACAGGTTTTTCAAAAAGTACATCATTTCTGTGCAATGGATTTGGGGGGATTTTATTTAGATATTGTAAAAGATCGTCAATATACCGCAAAATCAGATGGTTTGGCGCGAAGATCAGCCCAAACGGCGATGTATCATATTGTTGAATCATTAGCGCGTTGGTTAGCGCCTATTACCAGCTTTACTGCTGATGAAATTTGGCAATATATCCCTGGTGAACATAGTGACTCTATCTTTTTAGAAACTTGGTATGAAGGCTTATTTGAACTTGATGCTAAGACTAAAATGGATCGTGCATTTTGGGAACAAATCATGATTGTTCGTTCTGCTGTGAGTAAAGAAATTGAGCAAGTTAGATCAAAAGGTGAAATAGGATCATCTCTTAATGCTGAAGTTGAACTGTATTGTAATGAAGAATACTTTTCTATTTTAAGTCAATTATCGATAGAATTACATTTTGTTTTTATTACTTCAGGGGCATTATTATCAGAAGAAAAGTTTTGTCCTGAAGAGGCTATTCAAACAGAAGTTGAAGGAATTAGGTTAAAAGTAACAGCGTCAGAATATCAAAAATGTACTCGTTGTTGGCATCACCGGCATGATATTGGTATCAGTGAAGAGCATCCCGAACTATGTAGTCGCTGTATAGAAAATATTGCAGGGGATGGTGAAGTACGTCAATTTGCCTAATGCCAAGTTAAGCTTTGTAGCCTTGATTACACTTTGCTTCATCATGGCTACATTTAAATCCTAAGTTATCTTTTATTGGGACGTTTCACCGATATGCAAAATAAAGGCTTTTCAAAATGCTTAAATGGTTATGGTTATCTGTTATTACTTTAGTTCTTGATCAGTGGAGTAAAATAGCAATAAAAAGCTCCATGTATCTGTATGAGTCTATTGCTATTATTCCAGGGTTTAAACTCACTTATGTCCACAATACGGGAGCTGCTTTTAGTTTCTTAAGTGAAGCTGGTGGATGGCAACGCTGGTTTTTTGCTGCAATGGCATTAATTATTAGCGTGGTGTTGACTGTTTGGTTATACCGATTAAAGAAGCATGAACTTTTATTAGCCGTTGCTTTATCTTTGGTTTTAGGCGGGGCCATTGGTAATTTAATTGATCGATTGGCTTATGGTTATGTAATTGATTTTCTGGACGTGTATTATCAATCTTGGCATTGGCCCACTTTTAATGTAGCTGATATGGCTATTTCATTAGGCGTTTTTCTAATGTTGCTAGAAAATTTTGGGATCGGAACTCAGAAAACCGAAGTATAACAATAATTTCACTATTAAAATCAGAGCGTCCATTATCATTGTTCGCTATTGTGATGTATACTCCGCGCGGTCAATTTTTAAAGTTATTTAGCATATGTTATGCCGACCGAGAGGATGAAAGTTTGTTAAAGTGCTGATAAAAACTTATTCCAGTTAAAATATAGCCCTGGATCCATTTTTCGTCCAGGTGCTATATCGCTATGCCCCACTATCTGCTGTGAAGATAAAGTTGGGTAAGACCCTATTAAAGTCTTACTTATCGAAATTAACTTGTTATATTGTTGAGCTGTATATGGCTGGTTTTCTGAGCCTTCTAGTTCAACACCAATAGAAAAATCATTACATTTTTGTCGTTTTTTGTAGATAGATTGCCCTGCATGCCAGGCACGTTTGTTAAAAGGAACATATTGCACGACCTCACCAGTGCGTTTAATTAATAAATGAGACGATACTTTTAATTGATATATTTCTTTAAAATACGGGTGCTCATCAGGGTTTAATTGATTACAAAATAATTGATCAATATAATCCCCGCCAAATTGTTCAGGTGGAAGACTAATACAATGAATCACTAAAAGAGACGCAGGTTCATCTGTCGGGCGGTCATCACAATTAGGTGATGGGACTTTATTTACTTGGCTAAGCCAATGGTTCTCAATTTTCATAAAACAATCTAACTAGAAATAGTGTCGGTATTTAAACACATGAATAATCAACCCACGACAACTGAAATAAAAAACTTTCTTGCTGAAGATATTGGAAGTGGTGATATTACTGCCCGTATTATTCCTGAATCTAGGCAAGCCAAAGCCAATGTTATCACTCGAGAGAAAATGGTATTATGTGGTCAGGCATGGTTTAACAGTATATTTAAAATGTTAAATCCTGATATTACAATTCAATGGTTTAAAGCTGAAGGTGCTATTTGTGAGGCGAATACCTTGTTATGTGAGTTAAAAGGTTCTGCAAGGGATTTATTAACAGGAGAAAGAACCGCATTAAATTTATTACAAACATTATCCTCTACAGCGACCATTGCAAAACAATATGCTGATGCAGTTTCAGGGACTCAATGTAAAGTTTTAGATACTCGAAAGACTATCCCTGGTCTTAGAAATGCACAAAAATATGCCGTCACTTGTGGTGGCTGTGTTAATCATAGAACGGGATTATATGATGGGGTGTTAATTAAAGAAAACCATATTATAGCAGCAGGGTCTATTGCTAAAGCGATTAGTTCTGCTCGTAAAATAACACAGGTATTAGTAGAAGTTGAAGTTGAATCATTAGATGAATATCAACAAGCGTTAGCCGCAAAACCAGATCGTATTATGTTAGATAATTTTTCTAATGCTGATATGAAAACTGCGGTATCTCACAATCATGGCAATATTGAGTTAGAAGCCTCTGGAGACATTACTTTAGATACTATTCGTGAAGTAGCAGAAACAGGGGTGGATTATATTTCTATTGGGGCTTTAACTAAGCATGTTAGAGCCATTGATTTATCGATGAGAATTACCATGGAGTCTGTGGCATGATTAAAAATACCGAAGCAATCTTCAAACATATTACCCAAGGTGTTTACGTTATTAGTGTTAATAATGGCGAGCAAAAAAATGCTTTTACTGCTGCATGGGTGATGCAGGTGTCGTTTGATCCTTTATTAATTTGTTTTAGTATTAATCCAGATCATCATTCTTACACATTACTCAAGGAAGGTGGTGTTTGCTGTATTAGTGTTTTGGGTAATGAACAATATATCGAAGCGGATCATTTTGGAAAATCAACGACTGAAGATAAAATGACAGGGTATTACTGGCTTGAAACAGAAACTAAGGCTCCTGCTTTGGCTGATAGCTTGGCTTATTTTGATTGTAGAGTCGATCATTACACTGATGCAGGCGACCATCAGTTGGTGATTTGTAAGGTAGTGAATGCTGCCATTTTGAATAAAGGTGACCCTATGGTGTACAGTGATACACAAGATATGGATAACAGCAGTGAATTATATGAGTAGAATTTTATATTTTGTGAGTTAGGTCTAAAAAAAATTAATATGTAGCTATACTTTGATAAATAACGAGAGTTACTGGTTAATTTGTTTGTCGATTTTATCGCCAACATGAGACTCAATTCATAATATTTACAATGCAAAAAAACAAAAATTATCATAATCGACTAAAAGTATCATTGCATGGTATGAATAGCCGAGCTTATAAAATGATGGTTAGTTATTTAGAGCTCAGTTGTAAAGCCCTAGCTTATGTTGTTATAGAAAGTGAATCTCAAGCAGAAATCGTTGATATTGATTCAGCACATTCAAAATCTCTGTTAGAAAAAAGGCTGGCACAACAGCCCCCGAAGCCTATTATTGTACTTTCTGTTCAAGAGGTTTTATCTGATGATGTTATTTATATAAAAAAACCGATTGATATACCTCATATAGTTGATGCAATAAAAGCGGTTAGAAAGAAAATTAAAAAGCAAAATAAACTTAAAAATTTTCAGAAACTACTTCAGAGCAGTCAGCATGAAAATTTAGCTAAGGATAATAGATTAGAGTCAGCAACGGAAGAAATAGCACAAGCAGAATCGACAGTTACCCCGCCTCTTATTCAAAATAGTCACACGAAAAATAAACAGAAGGAAGTATCATCTAATCTCCCAAAATCAGTAAGAAAAATAAAAGAAACCTTAAATAACAAGACAGAAGAGCATGCCAGAATAGACACAGAAGTGACAAAATCTGAATTACTTTCGGAAATTTCTACACATGAATCTGATCTGCTACAAAGTGCAGAAACAGTCAAGCACTCTGTTGAGCCATCAGTTACGACATCCGCAATAAAAGAAGTGCCTAAACCTGCTATGACTACTTCAATGGGTAGTTATAAAGTAAATGCTCTATTAGATGACTTTCTTAGTGATGAGGATACCTTTGATTTTTTCGGAGAGGGAAATGAGATTGAGTCTTTACCAAGCAATAATAGAAGAACAGTTAGATATGCTATTCATTCTATTAAGGCTAAATTGGCAAGAGATTCTATAATTAGCTTTAATAAAGTATTTATTGTGTGGGTGTTAAATGTAAGTAGTAAAGGTGCTCTGGTCAAAATGGAAGTCCCTGTAAAGTTAAAAGGAAAAGTTAGATTAACTATCTATTTTGACCCAAAACATATATTTTCGGTTCCTGCTCGTATTGTTAGGACTAAGAATTCAAGTATTTATGGTTTACAGTTTTTAAGTTATCAGCATGAATTAGCTGACTATCTAGTTGAAAATGACAGCTCATTTTCTATTGTATAAATAGGGTGGTGGGTCGAATTTGTAGAAATTCTGTATAATTTTATTCCATGACCTGTTATCAAGAAGTAAGGGAGTCAGTAATAAATAATGTACCTAGATCTCGTAGGATTTTTATTTCTCCTTGGTTGTTCTCAAGAGAAGCATAGTTACTCTATGTGCCGATTGAGAAGAGCCAAGGAGGGATAAAAAGACAAGAGAGCTGGGTATATTATTTGTTACTGCCCCCCTAAGTTGCCCAAAGTACAACAGTATAAAAACCCCAAAATATGGGACGAATGGTGTTGAAAAACAACGTTATTATTGTCGTAATCCAGAGTATAAAACTAAAACATTCATGCTCGATTATAACGACAAAGCCTGTGCCTATGGAATGACTGAGAAAATGGTTGAAATGGCAATTAATGGGAATGGAATTAGGGAGTCAGCACGGGGGCTAAAAATCAATAAAAATACGGTTATCAATACGCTAAAAAAAAGGAAAGCAAGCTCACGTAAGTGAATCCTAAGTTTCAGTCTGAATCAGCCTTCAGTGATGTTGAATTAATCTGTGAAGAGGCTGAGATAGACGAACAATGGTCGTTTGTAGGGAACAAGTCTAATCAACTCTGGATTTGGTATGCAATTGAACACTCAAGCAATGTTATTTGGCTTATGTTTTTGGTAGACGAAAAGATATTATTTTTAAGGAATTAAAAGCCTGACTAACTCCTTTAAAAACCAAACGTTTTTACACCGATGACTGGGGGA
>CAZMQH010000021.1:0-18874 GCA_964568245.1 uncultured Methylomarinum sp. | reverse complement strand
TGGTCCCCTTCTAGGAAACATTAGATCATGAACCTTACCATAATGGCCTAATGAAAAGGTGGACTCCCTACTTGGCAAATCACCATTTCGGCATAATACACATTTTATGTCGCAGAACCATCCTACAATTCGTTTTTAAAAATAGATTTAGTCAAACCTATACCCAAACTCGCCATCAACCACGCTTACATGCACACGCTCAATAGATTTACCTTCCATCATCCGCGTTAAAAACTCAGTACTAATACTCGGTAACATAGTATTGGTTAAAATCGCATCAATCATACGCCCACCACTTTCCAATTCTGTACAGCGTTCAGCAATCAATTTGATTACATCTTCATCATAGGTAAAAGGTACTTTATGATTTTCGAGTATCCGTTTCTCTATACGACCTAATTGCAGTTTGGTAATAAGAGCTATCATTTCATCACTAAGTGGATAATATGGAATAACCACTAAACGTCCTAATAATGCAGGAGGAAATACTTTTAATAGTGGCTCACGCAATGCTTTTGCCATACCTTCTGGATCTGGCATTAAATCAGGGTCTTTACATAAATTAGTAATTAAATCCGTGCCTGCATTGGTGGTTAATAAAATCAGTGTATTTTTAAAATCAATTACCCGACCTTCACCATCTTCCATCCAGCCTTTATCAAACACTTGGAAGAAAATTTCATGGACATCTGGATGGGCTTTTTCTACTTCATCCAATAAAACTACAGAATAAGGTCTACGCCTAACCGCCTCTGTTAACACCCCACCTTCACCATAACCTACATACCCTGGAGGCGCACCTTTTAAGGTTGATACCGTATGTGCTTCCTGATATTCACTCATATTAATAGTGATCACATTTTGCTCACCACCATATAATGATTCTGCTAAAGCTAATGCTGTTTCTGTCTTACCAACACCTGAGGTTCCTGCCAACATGAATACTCCAATTGGCTTACCAGGGTTGTCCAGTCCTGCTCGCGAGGTTTGTATGCGTTTAGCAATCATATCTAAAGCATGACGCTGACCAATAATACGTTTTTCAATATTGTCAGCAAGATGCAGAATATTCTCGACTTCATTTTTAACCATTTTACCCACTGGAATCCCTGTCCAATCCCCTACAACTGCAGAAACAGCCTGGTGGTCGACACTGGGTAGAATTAATGGTGATTCACCTTGAAACTCGTGCAATTGTTTTTGTAAGTCTTTTAGCTCTGTCAATAAAGCATTATGATCTAGTGAGCTCTCAGTTTCATCGGACATTTCTTCAACAGACTTTTCTAAATCACTCTCTATACCTTCAACTTTTCCTGTTTGCTCACGCAGTTGTTTACGTAAATCTAAAATTTTAACAACTAATTTACGCTCAATATTCCACCGCTCCTCTACAGCAGTTAGCCTTTCAGTTTCTTCAGCCATCTTTTCACTAGCTAATGATTCTCTCTCAGAAACATCTACTCCTACCGCTTTTTCTTTAGCAATGATTTTTAATTCTGTTTCTAAAGCAAAGATACGTTTACGACTGTCATCGACTTCTGCAGGCACTGCATGTTGAGAAATTGCCACTCGGGCACAAGCTGTGTCTAAAAGGCTGACTGATTTGTCGGGCAGTTGTCGCGCAGGAATATATCGATGTGATAATCTAACAGACGCTTCTAAAGCTTCGTCTAAAACCTGTACTTGATGATGTTTTTCCATTACGGAAGCAACACCCCGCATCATTAAAATGGCTTTCTCTTCGCTCGGCTCATCGACTTGAACCACCTGAAAACGACGGGTCAAGGCAGGATCTTTCTCTATATATTTCTTATATTCAGCCCATGTTGTCGCCGCAACAGTACGTAATGTCCCTCTTGCCAATGCTGGTTTTAATAGGTTAGCCGCATCGCCTGTACCTGCTGCACCACCGGCACCAACCAGTGTATGTGCTTCATCAATAAAAATAATAATCGGCTTTTCTGAGGCTTGGACTTCTTCAATCACTTGTCTCAAACGATTTTCAAATTCGCCCTTCATACTTGCACCAGCTTGTAACAAACCCACATCTAAAGTGCGTAAAGTGACATCTTTTAAACTAGGAGGTACATCACCCGCAACAATTTTTTGTGCAAACCCTTCTACAACCGCTGTTTTACCTACACCTGCTTCGCCAGTTAGAATAGGGTTATTTTGACGACGACGCATTAATATATCTATCAGTTGACGAATTTCCACATCTCGACCGACGATAGGGTCCATTTTCCCTTCACGCGCCTGTGCAGTTAAATCAACAGTAAATTGTTTTAACGCTTCCTGTTTACCCATTTGAGCTGCCGGCATAGCACCGCTTGCTTCACCCGGTGCAGCGCCACCCCCTACTTGAAAACCATCATTAGTATAAAGCCCTTCTTCTGGTGAATTGGCAACTATTTCTGCAAATTTATCAGTTAATGTTTCTATTTTTATTTTTTCAAATTCCTTTGAAATATTGAGCAGAGCATTATGTAAATTTTTAGTTTTTAGAATACCTACAAGCAAATGACCAGAACGAACCTGATTTTCACCGAACATTAAGGTACCAAAAACCCAACCACGTTCAACAGCATCTTCCACATGCTGAGATAAATCAGAAATTGAAGTAGAACCTCTAGGCAATGAATCCAGTGAATCAGTAAAGTCTTTAACCAGCCGACCAGGATCTATATTAAATTGCTTAATAATTTGGTGTAAATCAGAATCCTGTAATTGCAAAATTTGATGCAACCAATGAGTCAATTCCACATAGGGATTACCACGCATTTTACAAAATACGGTGGCACTTTCTATACCTTTATAGCAAACACTATTTAGCTTCCCAAACAAGGCAACTCTACTAATTTCTGACATTGCAATCCCTCTTGATTTGTTTTTTCTTTTATAGATTAAATTTCATTTATAGATTTAACACCACCGAATTAGCATCTTTTAACGTTGCTCTTAACCCTAACCAACTTGTCCAGCCTAAACGTTCATTTCCCCCTAAACGGATACCTTTAATTTCTTCTGATTTAAGAATTAGATTGATATCCCAAACCATTTCCAATCCAATATAATTTTTTACAATAGCCACTAATTTTTCCAGACGCTTCCCTGATGGCAATAGGCTCTCATACTGCTGCATTGTTAATGGCCCAAAAACCAGTCTGAACTTGTTTTGACAGCCCCAGACCCGACTCCCTAATACGGTAGACAAACCTAATGAACAGGTTAATGGTGACCGCCCTAGCCTTGATAAATCTGAAGTTTGTATTTCCAACCATTCACCGATAAATTCTTTAAGATTAACAGGCAGTTTAAAAAAGTCTTCAATAATTGCCTTTAATCCATCCGCATTTTTTGCATGATTGGATAAATGTCCCGCATAATGCAATTTAGCCAAATCAGGCATTGCATCTCTTTGTAATAAAGTAGTATCACCTATACCTAATAACGACCCAGTATAATTTGAAAACCTATCATTATCGGGTCTATCAAAATTAAAAGTAGGTTCTGTATTTGCCCTTGCCCGATAAAATAAACTTATCATTCGGTGATGAAATATATCGGCAAAGCGCGCCTGAGTATAATCATGGTTATTATGCATCCTGCTTTTTACATACTCTGTAATATGTAATGGCATAGGACCATCTGGACCAAACAACCCCAAAAAGTACTCACTTAATCTGGCTGCATTTCCACCTTTTGCTGGAATATACTTACCAAGTGTTGAAGGCTGAAAAGCTAAAGTAACTTCTTGAGAAAATCGTATGGCATCATCAGCAGGACGCTTTGATTGTCCAATTAATGGTTTTTCAGGGTGAGCACATTCAATAGAACGCAAAGCATGAAAAAAACCAAATTTATACGGTTCATTTTTCAGCCTAAGTTCTAAATTATTTCTCTTGTCCCTATTCTCGCTGGCCATCTTATAACTTCCTCTCTATCCGTTGATACAATCACAGTTTCGGTAAACGAATTAATTGATACATAACGGGATAAAAATTGTTCCATCACCGCACCCAGTAAAAAAACACCACTGCCTTCAAAAGCAGCTTCTTCAAATGTTAGTGTTATTTCAAGTCCTCGCCCGAAGACTATAGGCCCTTCAGAATTGATCCGTCTGACAATTGATTTAGATGTTACCGATAACAAACCCTCAATTTGTTTGGCAATAAATGCATCGCTATATTCACCATAAATCTTTAATAAACTTCGAAGAGCTGATGCACCTTCTTTTGCATTACTATCGACTAATGTTAAATAATTTAACGATAAATGACTGATTAAGTGCCAGGCTGTGCCAGCATTTGCATTTGACGGCCTTGGTTTAGTCGGGCCCGCAATACTACGAATACTTAAAACAGGCGCACCTTTTTGCATAGAGAAATCACTTTTACCACCACCTACTGGCATTTGTAAGGGTAAATCTCTATTACTGCATAAAGTTTTTATACTTAATTGCCTTAAATCTTGGCTATAAGGTGCTTCATTGGCATCAACTAAGGAAATAAAAACTTCGTTACCTATATAACTTGATCTTGGCCCTTGACGTTTTTGCTTAGAAGATATTACCCGTTGCTGTCTATGCAACGCGTAATAGGCCATTTGAGTAGAATAGTCTCTGGTCTCGTTAAAATGATAAAAAGGTAAAAATGGAGTTTCTTCATCTTTACTTTTATCATCAGCAATACCCGTTACTTCAGTTATTTGGCAAACTTCATAATCCATTGGTCGAGAACGATCTGGAACTACATGAAATTCAGATAATTTTTGGTTAACATGAACCCGGTCGACACGTTTTGGAAATAAATTGATCGCTGGCGTACAAAACAATGCAAATTGAGAAACTTCCACCGCATTAATCAATTTTGTATAACTTCTGTTAAGCATAACGATAATATCCAGCTGATTGGTATCACAGTCTTTAATGGCTTGTTTAAGCCCGGTAAATTCAGCGAACATAAATCGCTCGGGGAAAGCAAAATACTCTTGTAACAACCGATACCCCTGAAATGAGCGAGGAGAATAAGCCAATAAAGCCTGCTCATCTAAAAAGCCACACCGCCTAATAGGTTGTTCTTTTATAATATATTGTTGATCAATAGGTTTTTCTGTACTCTGCACACAGACCGCAAATGAGTTGCCAATTAATTGCTCATACAAAGCCATCGGTAGTTCACCTACACCTCTTAAATAGATGGGAAGTGAATCTAGATTTAATTCATTAAACTTAAGACCTGCCGTTGTTTTAAGCCGTAACCGAATACCTGCTTTTAAATCACTTAAACTCGGCACACCTAAATTAGCTACAGCACCTATACTGGGCAAGTACTCAGCTTCCGTTATTTCTATAGGCCATAAATCAATATTATGAGCCGTTCTGTATTCACATGCTGTTTGCTCACCTTTACCCATCTGGCTGCGTAAAGCAGTCTGCCGTTCTATGGTAAAGCCTTCCGCAAGAGATCCCTCTTCTAAATCAGCATGAAATTGGACAACTGTCATTGATGGAACGGGTTCATTATAATTTGGATAGATCATATCCAGTAAATGCTGAGTGAACCTAGGAAACTCTGCATCTACTTTTAATTGTACTCTGGCCGCCAAAAAGGCAAACCCTTCTAACAATCGTTCAACATAAGGATCTGCACATTCAAAGCCGTCCATACCTAGCCGTGCTGCAATTTTAGGGAATTCTTTAGCAAATTCCCCACCCATTTCCCGCAAATGGTGTAACTCAGTGTTGTAATAGGCTAATAACTTAGGATCCATTCTTAGCCATCCATATCACGTAAATTAATATCGCCAGTAATCTTATTAATTTCAGTCCGTAAATAAAGATGTAATGGTAAAGGTTGTGCCCATAAATCACCTTCAATATCAAAACTTAAAGCTTGATGATTCATCTCATCAGATGAAAAAACCTGTATCGTTAAACTATTAGGCAAAATACGTGGTTCATAAGTATTTATAGCCTGTTTAATTCCCTTTTCTATTAATGTTAAATTAGCACCTGTCACCGTTCTACCCGCCAAATCCTTAATACCATAGTTTAAAACTGAGTTAGCCACTTCAGGGTAATGTGTTAAATCGACTACCGACTCCAAAGAATCACAATTCAACAACCAGGAAATATCCCGTAATACAGATTGCCTTAATTTATGCATTGATAACACGCGTTTTTCTCTTGATTCTTTCAGGGAATGAGGCTCATCATCTGTCAACCTGTCTAGTAACGACGGCTGCAAACGCTCTTTTTGAGTTAATTCAGCCATAGCTAATTAATCTATTCTGAAATAGAATTAAATTTGATTTCTCTAATATCAAGTAGAGAATAATCATTTTTATCCGTTGCAAGCATTCGTTGCCCTAGTCCTTTATAACTTTCCGGTGAAATTTCCAGCCATTCTGTTTTTCTAGACAATTGGATAAAGGAATCGGGGGATTCTTCAGAACCCGAATATCTGCTAGGAATAAAACCAAATGCCTCACCTCCGTTTGCCCAAACAAATTGTGCAGGCAACCATGCAAAATCTCTTAAATCTTCAGGAGCCGTGAGTTGAATTAATGATAAACGATGAAAAGGCACCCAGTAATATTGACCATTAACAATCACTTCTAACATTGGCCCAAGTCGACTGTCAGCGTCAGCTATCCAGTCAAAAGGTTCATTATCAATAGCCCCAGATATCACTGTAGCTTTCTCCAATGCCTCAGCTCGTAGCTTTCCAGCGGCTTCGGTATTACCTTCAACTTCAATACGCAAGGCTTCTAATAATAAAGCTACCCAAGGTTCCGGTTCACCAAAAACCATTGGTGCTCTATTTCCAGAAAATACATCTTTACGTATTCCTTCACATAACAACACTTGCTGATAAGTTTGCACCATAAATTGTGCCATATTATCTAGGTCTTTGAGCACATCCAACTGGGTCCTTGCTTTATCCCATAGTCCCAATAAAACCTGTATCTGAAAAAGTAAAACTCGATGCTTTGCGTCAGCAGGATTTTGTCGAACTTTCTGTTGAACGGCTTTAAGTGCCTCAGAAAGTTGACCACTATTGATCTGTTCTGAAATATCCATTAGCTCACCTAAATTTAAAATAAAGAACGGAGGATATTTTTACTATCCCCCGTTAATAAGACAAAACTAGAATGCTTCGTTTTTAGATAAATCCCAACCTTTTTCAGCACCTTTTTCAGAGATATTTCCATCTTTAAAAGTGTTATAAGTCATTTTGAAACCATTAAAGTTTATTGAAATATCTTCCGTTGGTCTATCACCACCGCTGGAAACACTATAAGAGCTGATAATAGCCTCTTCTAGCTTGTATTCCAGAAAATGCTGTCCCTTTGCATCAGCTCCACCTGTTTGAATAAAATGAATGGTTGCCTCGCCTAAACTTTTTCCACAAGTCGCCTGCATCATTAATTCAGTAGAGGCTTTGTCCATTGTTTTTGACAAAGTGATTTCTGAAAAAGAAGGGTTACTTGTCTCACGATCCGTTCCTCCACCACTCGCTGAAATCGCACGACCAACACTTAATTGCAGTGAGTCAACTGTGATCCAGTTTTCATGACTAGCAACCGTACTGTCACCTTTAATTTCTGTAGCAAACTTTATTAAAATCATTTTTAGTCTCCAAAATATACAAATATAAAATAAACAAAACACTCATAAGCAGTGTTCAAAACAAAGAAAAACTAGCCCTTCTCAGAAGGTAGTTTTGAAGTCAACCTCAAGGAAACAGTTAACCCTTCCAATTGGTAATGTGGTCTAAGGAAAAATTTTGATTGATAATAACCAGGATTACCTTCTACTTCCTCAACAACAACTTCCGCTCCAGCCAGAGGTCTCCTAGCCTTATCTTTCTCAGATGCAACAGAAGGATTATCCAATACATACTGACTAATCCAGGCATTTAACCAAGATTCCATATCCTGACGCTCTTTAAAAGATCCCACCTTATCTCGCACAATACATTTCAAATAATGCGCAAACCGACAAGTGGCAAATAAGTAGGGCAAACGAGCTGCCAAATTAGCATTAGCTGTTGCATCAGGATCATCATATTCTGCTGGTTGATGCAGTGATTGTGCACCAATAAAAGCAGCAAAATCAGAGTTCTTTTTATGCAATAAAGGCATAAAACCCGCTTTAGCTAATTCAGCTTCACGACGATCAGTAATAGCAATTTCAGTAGGACATTTCATATCCACACCGCCATCATCGGTTGGAAATGTATGTACAGGCAATCCTTCTACCGCACCACCCGATTCAATCCCTCTGATTTGTGAACACCACCCATAGAGTTTAAATGAGCGGTTAATATTGGTTGCCATCGCATAAGCTGCATTAGACCAAGTATAGTTAGCACTATTTGCCGCTTCAGTATCTTCTTCAAAATCAAATTCTTCCACTGGATCAGTCGCAGCACCATAAGGTAAACGAGACAGAAAACGTGGCATCGCTAAACCTAAATATTTAGAATCATCAGACTCTCTTAAAGAACGCCATGATGCATATTCAGGTGTGGAGAATATTTTTGTCAAGTCTCGAGGGTTTGCTAGCTCACTCCAAGAGTCCATTTGTAACGTTGTTGGAGCTAAACCTGTTATAAATGGCGCATGAGAAGCTGCAGAAATTTTTGAAATTTGAGTTAATAACTCTACATCCTGTGGTGAGTGATCGAAATGATAATCTCCAACTAAGCAACCAAAGGGTTCACCACCAAAAGTACCGTATTCTTCTTCATACAGTTTTTTGAATAATGGGCTTTGATCCCAAGCAGTGCCTTTAAATTTTTTCAGAGTTTTGCCTACGTCTTTTTTAGAAATATTCAACACTCTGATTTTAAGCATTTCATCCGTTTCGGTATTATTTACCAGATGATGTAAGCCACGCCATGCCCCTTCCAATTGCTGAAAGTCCGCGTGATGCATAACTAAATTAACCTGCTCACTTAATTTTTCATCAATTTTAGCAATAACAGCCTGAATTGAGTTTAAAGCATCATCCGAAACAATCGAAGTATCTTTCAAAACAAATTCTGCTAATGTTGAAACCGCATTTTCAACTTCTTCCTTAGCACGTTCAGACTTGGGCTTAAACTCTTTGTTTAAAAGGGATGAAAAATCTGTTCCTTCTGCAACCGTTCCTTCTGCTTGAACTTCTGCACTTTCTTGTTCAGCCATTTTTATTCTCCTTCACCAGTTTCTTCAGCAGCGGGAGCATCATCCTTAGGTTTAGGCGCAGATGCTAATGATTGTAATAAAGCAGGATCACTGATCGCATTAGCTATTAATTCTTCTGCACCTGTTTTACCATCCATATACGTCATTAAATTAGACAGTTGTGTTCTTGCTTCTAACAACTGCTTTAAACCATCAACTTTACTAGCTACAGCTGCTGGAGAAAAGTCATCCATACTATCAAAAGTAATATCAACACTTAAGTTTCCTTCACCTGTAATCGTATTAGGTACATTAAATGCTGTTCGTGGTTTCATTGCCTTTAATCGCTCATCGAAATTATCCACATCGATTTCCAGCATTTTACGCTCACCTACTGGAGCCAATGGATCTGCTGGTTTACCAGACAAATCAGCCAGCACACCCATTACAAAAGGTAATTGAACTTTTTTTTCTGCTCCATAAAGTTCCACATCGTATTCAATTTGAACTCTAGGAGCCCTATTTCGTGCTATAAACTTTTGACTACTTTCCGCCATTTCATTTTCCTCTCATTAACTCAAACTAATCATTGTTATCATTATTTGCAACACCACGTAAAAAATCGACTTGTTCAACTCCATTTGGAGCAATGTCTTGTAAAACCTCCATAAAACTCTTGCCAACTAACCGTGATACTCGCTCCAGCATCATAGGTATTGGACTTGATGGTTCATTTTTTTTGTAATATTCACTAATTAACTTTAGTACTTTGCTAACATCTTGAGTGCTATTGATAGCTGTAGGTCCACCTACGGGTTTAGTTGCTTTTTTTGTTCCCGATGACTTATCACCTTCAGAACCATCTACTTCATCGTTCTCTTCTTCTGTTGAATCATTTAAGCCTAGCATTTCGACTTGTCCAGAAACAACCGTATTAATCTCTTTCAAAAAAGACCTGAACTCTGTAAAACTAGCCGCATCATTAATACCGACCTGGTCAGTAATAAACGCTTCCATTTGGTTCAAATTATCTTGTGTATCCGTAATTGCTTTTGCAGTTGCCAAAACTATTTCAGAGTCACACTCTTGAAAAGCGGCATCAATTGCAGCCATTTGGGGGAGCTCAGATTCATTCTCGGAGTCAGCAATGGTAATTGTGCCATTCGCTATTTGAATATCTCTTAAACTAAATCGCCCTAATGCTTTTGACTCAACTAAGGGGATTTTATGCAATGGCTTTAAAAAACTGTCGAAATCACATAACGCCATTAAAATATTGATCCGTTCCGTTGGATCGTTATCATCATCTGGATCTAATTGTGGGTGAACACTACCCCAAAACTTTTCTGTTGTTTGTTTAAGCAATGCCATACCATCTGCAAGCCCCAACAACCCTTCTGTTTCAGTTAAAGCTTTTAATAAATAAACACAAACACGTATGTCACGCGTTCTACTTAACATTTGTTCAGCTTGTTTTTTTACTTGCCGCCAATTAGGTGGTTCAGCTTCGATAACTGAATCTCCCATAGTCTGCTCTTCTTTTCCCTGAACTGCTTGTTCCAATGCCATAAATTCGGCATCGTATTCCAAATCATCTCCACAAAGATTATCTGGATCAATTTCTGTTAAAAAACCATCTATATCTATTGCCACTGAAACAACTCCCTACAAAACGTAACAACTACTATTGCTAAATATTAGCAAACAATAAATTTCATTTGCACTAACAGTAGCACAACTTTATTTAATTACAATATAATAAATTCATTCTAAAATATCAACAACAACAATACTAATGTTATCCCGCCCTCTTCTCTTCAACACTTCTTCCAACAAAACCTCGACACTGTCACTAAAAATATTGTCAACTAGTATTTGTTCAATTTCATTAAAACTAAGTTCCTTATCCAAACCATCACTACTTAATAAAAACAAATCACCCTTTTGGGTATCAATAACCTGACAGTCTAATTCTAAGTCTTCAAAAGCCCCAACAGCCCGAGTAATCACATTATTTTGCTTCAAACTAGTTGTCGAATTAGCCCCCAACAAATCCAAATCAGCTTCATCTGATGCGCAATGATCAATTGTTAGTTGAATCAATTTATTCTCTCGTAACCGATATAATCGACTATCTCCTGCCCACAAACAGGCAAAATTATTTTTATCAGCAATTAATGCAACGATAGTACTTCCAATAATTTGTTGCTCATAATGACTATCAGCTATCAATCGCAACTCAGTATTAATCGTTTGAATTGCTGTTTTAACGTCTGTTAAAGAAAACTCCAAAGAACCTCTACAAGACATTTTATTCAATCCATGAACTATTTTTCTGCTTGCTAAGTCACCTGCCTGGTGCCCTCCCATTCCATCAGCAACTACCCATAAGCCTAAATCAGGTCGATCTAGAATTGCATCTTCATTTAATCGTCTTATATTCCCTTTATCTGTTTTGGAAAATGACCGCCATAATGGTTGAGAGGCTCTTTGCTCAGGCGTTGATAAAATTGCATTGCTTAACGAAGCGCCAACAGGTTCCGAAGATAACTTTACATTACTATTTTCTTTATACGCTTGTTTTGACTGAGCGATTTTCTGTTGCTCTTCTACTGCTATATCAACCAGTGTACTACAATCCCATCCTTGCTGGTGAAAATCCCCAGTAATTAATTCTGTATAAAAAGTAAACACTGGCATTCCTTTTAAAACCAGCCCCCCCAGTTTTACCTGCTCAGATCCTACTGTATTCCATAAGCTATACCCATTATCATTTATATCTAATGCTGATGAGGGCAGCTGAGGGTAAATATCTTCCATCTGTAATTTCTGTTTATTAAGTTCCCTATAAAATACAGGTTCAAATATCACACCATCGTGATTTAACTTATCCCCATCTACATTGAAATTTTTAACGGATATACTATTGATCCCTTGAACCAACTGATCGAACTCTTCCACTGACAAATCATTCTCTAATGCTGATAAAGCAGCTGTTTCAGCCTCATAAAACCAAACACTAGCTTCTGTAAACAAATTGATTAAAGAATAATTACCAGGCACCTTGCATGCGATAGTTAAAGGAAAATAACGCCCGACTCGGTCAACACTTGGCATCATGATCCCTAACCAAGCGTCATTACCACATAGCCCTGGTGATAAAGCAAAACGCCAGATAGGACTTGTTAAATATGATTGCATCCACTGGTCTGCCAGCTTTTCCTTACTTACTGCCAAAGAATTCTGTAACCATTTATCCCAAGATAAAATAAAATCATTGGGCAATCGGCGAGACACAAAGTCTCCCAAAACAGGAAGCTTTCCATAAAACCCAGAATTCATTTCTAATGTCATCCCTAAATCCTGTTTGGACATTGAAACTCATTTAATTCAGCAAACGAAAATGGATTGATGACACTATTAGCACGCAACTCATATTTAGCAGTTAACTCGCCTAGCTTAAATATAATCAAATAAGTATTAGTTGATAACTTAGTCACCTGCATTTTATCCAATAATTTAAACCAAGCCCAAGCCCCTTCTTCCGAACCACTAACTTGGCGACCATCTAGTGTTTCAAAACCATAACGAACCAAACCAGAACTACTTCCAGGCCAGGTAAATCTTTGCGAACGTGTTGGGCCATGACGATAATTGGATTGCTGTCCTTCGAGATTAATCCAAAACTTAGATGCCTTAGCATCTAAATAAACAGGCTTTAGCTCAAACTGGACTTTGGGTTGCTGACCTCCTCCTTGAAAAAAGACTTTTCTTATTTTTGCCGCATATTGAAACTGGGTTAATGTTGACGAAGAAATTCCAGCAGTTTTATTATGTTGTGAAATAACACGCCATTGCCGACGGGATGTATCAACAAAGTCCTTTAATTGGCTGTTAAAAAACTGATCCATTACACCACCCGTTGAAAAAAAGTGCCCAAAATCCTGTAACGTAATATCATTTCTAGACCCTAAGGTAATAGGGTAACGACCATCAATACTTGATTTACAAATACTAACAACCTCTGTTTGAATGCTTCTATTAAGCTGAGACCTAACGCCACCCATAATCAACCCTTGACTCCCTGAAGCCAACCCTTTTACCAACGTTTTTACTGGTTCAGGTAAGCGTGAGGACTGTCTTAATATTTTTGCAATGACATCACTCCCCCCTCCTTGTTTGGCAATATCCAATGCTGCATTCGCATCAGAAGTACTCCCTAAATCAGCCATCATGCCGTACAGCACACTTAAGTCTGAAATAATTTGATCCAAAGGTGAACTACCACTTGCACCTTTTTTAACCTGTTCATTCAGGCGTGCAAAATGTTTTTCTACATCCTTACCTGTACGATCAACTGTATATGACTCTCCCCCAACAGCTTTGGCTTTACTGAGCAGTTTTTGCATTCTTGAGCCTTGAGTAACCTCACTGGCACCTTTCTTTAGTTTATCTAATGCATTTCCTTCGTTTATCGCTGCAACTCGTGTTAAATGAGTTTCTCGTTCGACAGCTTCTAATAATCGTCGTAAAGGAGAATCATAGCCAGACACAATTTCTAATATCTCAACAGATTGATTGATATTTGCCGCCGGTCTCACTTTTAAATTGGCTAATAAATCATCCCATCTTTTAATATACTCAGCATAATAATAGCCAAATAACTTTGTCTCCAACGCATTAAGATCCTTACCGCCCGCAAAGCTAGCATCCCCTAATACCCAGCGTTGCTCAACGGTTTGTTTAGCCAGGTCTTTACTCTCATTTAAAAAAAACTGATGAAAACCTTTATAGGTGAACATTCCAGGAATAACTTGATCTTCAATCTTGCCATTCACTGTGGTAAACACTTTGCCTCCCGACGAGCCTAACTCATTAGCAAGCACAAAATCATTATCATGCTTTTCCACCCCATCGGCCTTAATCCGCATATACACTTGTTGAGCAACCGGAATTTGCGTCAAAATATAACGAACTTCCTTTATTAAGCTAGCATCTAATTTTTGTACCGACAAATCAAGCGCGAACAAGACATCCAAATGTGAAACCAGTTGTTGTTGAGATGCCACAGGGTAGCTATTCCCCCAATCAACCTTGATCCAGGGGCGCATAATATCAATATTGACATTTTCTTTATCTGCAAGCATCAAATAAACACGTAGTAATTGATATAAGACTTCAACATTGTTAGATTCTTCACTTAACATTCTTTGTTCAAGACGCGCCTTGATCATAGGTAAAAAATGATTATTAAGTTGTTTATCATAGTTAGATTGCGCTAGCTCTCTAAGCTTATCACCTTGATACAACCCAAAACCCAGCGCCCAACCTTCATCTTCTGCGGGATAGACATCACGCACATCGCGTAACGCATTCATTTTGTTCAACAGATCAAGAAAATCTATTGAAGTTGCCGTTTTATAATCGCCTAACGCATTGTATATTTTAACTTTTTCGGAATATTGCTCCAATAAATCCTGATTTTGTAAATAACTATTTGTCCATAACCCTGCACAAAGTAGCGTAAAAACTAATACCGACACATAAAACAGCCTGTGCATTAATAGCCGTCGTGACTCTACTTTTACATTAAGCCCAACTAATTCTGATTCCGCAAAAATGACTTCTTTTAACAATTTCGTTAAAAAGAAGCTTTTACCTTTTCCACTAAAAATTGGCGTCACCGCACGTTCAAGGCGGAATGTTTTTGCCAGAACCCCCATTAACCTGTCAATAGGGGTGCCTTCTTGAGTACCACTTGTTAAATATACACCTCTTAACAATGGCGAACTTTGATACCGGTTAACGGAGAAACACTCATCAAGAAAATTAATAAGAGGGCCTTTCAACATAGCCATCCGTTGTGGAAAACCAAAAATAAGGTTTCGTCGGTTTAGATCACGCTCTTCCTGGACGCGTGGTTTTAAGCGGTCGTTTAATCGCTGTAATAAGCCATCATAGTTATCTTTAACCTGAGATAGCTTGTCCGTATCTTGCTCTTCATCCTCTGCAAAAGTCACTCCCCATACTTGTGTCCGCTCTTCTTTTCCAAGATCTGAAAAAAAGTCAGTAAAACCAGCGATTAAATCAGTTTTGGTAAACATCATATAAATAGGGATACGTATCCCTAATCGCTCAGTTAGCTCTTCAATACGATTACGAATCGCTTGTGCATGCAAGCTTCGCTCTTCTTCTGTCAATCTCAGCAGATCAGACAAACTCATTGCCACAATGACACCGTTAAGCGGTCTACGTGGGCGATGCTTTTTTAATAAATCCAAAAAACCAGACCAAGCACCTTTATCGACCTGTTCATGACTATCTTGTGTGGTATATCGTCCTGCCGTATCTAACAAGACAGCTTGATCTGTAAACCACCAATCACAATTCCTGGTCCCTCCCACGCCTCGCACTGAATTTTTTCCTAAGCGTTCTGCAAGTGGAAATTCCAACCCTGAATTAATTAATGCTGTTGTTTTACCTGAACCAGGCGGACCAATAATGATGTACCATGGCAAATCATATAAATAATGCTTTCCTTGTTGTGTTTTATTGCCCGTTTTTTTCAGCGTTTGCAATGCTGAATCAAAATTTCCTTTAAGCTCATCTACCTCATGATTTGCATCGTGGCCAGCAGAACTGTTATCACCACCATCTTCAGCTGATAATTCATCAACCATTTGAGCATTAGCCTTGTTAGATTTAATTTGCAATACCAAAACAATTGCTAACCAAATAAACATAATAATGGAAATACCAATTACCCGAGCCAATATTGATTCTAAAAAGGCAACTCCTGCTATAGACACTAACGGCCCAACAAACCATATTAAAATGCTTAGAGCCAGAATACCCAAGAATTGAATAACCCACTTATTTTTAAAGAAACCAATCACTTTTTTCACTTTCAATCCTTAAAAAATAATTTCGACACGTCTATTTATTGCTTTATTTACCGCTGAATCATTTGGAACCAGACTTTGTGTATCCGCACGCCCTTCTGCTATTACTTTATTTTCATGTTTTGTATTTTTAAGTAAAATATTTGCAACAGTTTGAGCTCTGGCTTGAGACAAAACCCAATTAGATGGATATTTGACAGTAAAAATCGGATCACTATCAGTATGACCAACCACAGTAACCTGACCATCGATCATTTCCAATGCCTCACTAATCCTATCCATTAAAGGTAAATATTTACTTTGTATAACATTACTACCTGAAGCAAAAAAGTTTTTAGCAAGAATCCGGATAATCCCTTCCCCATTGCTGTCTAAAACAGCAACCTTTTTTTGCTCAATTTCAGGCTGTAGAAACTGTTGAATTTGTTCAACAATGGTTAATTGTGGAGTATCAGTCGCAGTTGCTTGAACAGGAGGCATCATTTCAACACGTTTAATATTCAACCCATCTCTAACCATGTATTGCCGTCCAATTTCTACACCTGAACTTTGGTTAATAGAATATAGAAAAGCAATGTATATCAATACAACCAATGCGGCTGAAACCAAACCAACAACCCATAACGGGATAAACTGGGTTAAAATATTTCGTTTATCCGTTATCCCTTTCCATTGAACAGATAACTCTTGTTCAAAATCACCTTTGTGGCGTTGTAACACCTGATACAAATTTTCACGAATATCATAGAGCTTATTTTGGCCTTGCTCCTGAATCTTAAATTTGCCTTCAAAACCTAAACTTAAGCAATAATAAAAAAACTCAAGCAAATTATAATAAATACCTGGTTGAGAAATAATTTTGTCAAGTACCTGAAAGAATTTTTCACCACCCCACGCCTCTTTATGAAATGTAATCAGCATCCCTTGCGTACTCCAGATACTGTTCCCACCCCACGGAGTGTTTAAAACAATTTCATCCATTAATGAGCATAATGCATAACGTGCCGTTTGTACCTGCTCTACAAGACAACCTGCCTGCATTGCCAGTTGTTCAAACCGTTTAATTTCATTTACAACGACATTTCTTAACCCTGCCGGATCATTATGTGATGAAGTATTTCTCAATTGTGTCATTAGCGATAAAAGTGACATTGCACTATTCACTAGTGGGTTATGCGTGTAATCAACAGACAAAGTATGATCCGTCTCCACAAAACCATCATCGACCTTTGGTATTGGTACAGGAGTTGATTGAGCTGGCTGATTCTGCTTAACACGCCTACCAGGTGATGGTTTTAAAACTGTTTTATCTTCGTCTAAATAATTACCGAAAGGGTCGTCTTGATTCACATTATCACCCGTTTTTTATTGCCCAAAACTCAATTTCCAAACCTGGGAAATCACCCGCTATATGGATTGCAAATCCACCTGATGTAAACATCTGTTTCCATAATTCACTCTGCTTACTCAATTCAAAATAGGAAAAACCCGCATGATAGGGTATTTGTCGTGGTGCGACGGGTAATGAACTAACAGTAATTCCAGGTAATGCCGAACGCACTAATTGTTGAATCTGTTCCACTGGACCTATCTTAACTTGACCTGGAAACGATCTACGCAATTGTTCCGATGGAATTTGGGCATTAATCGCCAAAACAAAAAATGCATCCTTAAGTAGATTAGTATCCGGAATTTTAGCTGCTCGAGTACCATATTTAGGTGGCGTTAATGGCAGCGGAATCGCATTTTGTTCTAACACCACACCGAGACAATCTCTAATTTCTTCCATAACATAGGAGAAAGTTTGTTTAAGATCATCATGTTTATATTCAGGTAACCTGACAGGTCTTTTCCCTGGCTTGGTAAAAGTTGATAGTTCACCTGCAACTTGTATTGCTATTTGATACAAATCAATAGGGTGTAGTGTAGGTAGCCGTTGCAAGTGTTCAAATAATGGTTCTAAACGATTAACCACCTGTAACAGCAAGAAATCTGATATTTCTGCGGTACCACCTCTTCCTGATTCTGACACGCGCCCAGCAAGAGCCTCACCTCGAGTATGTAATAAGCCACAGACCTCTTTTATATAATTTTTAACTCGATTAACGGATACACAATTAATAAGAGGAGGGATATATTCTTCATCCAGAATAATATTTTTATCACTCCGTGACTCAATAATTCGTGCAACACCAAGACAAATATAACCTGCTCTCTCCTGAGGTTCCAACATTAATCGAGTCTGTAGCTGTCCAATAATTACAGGAGACACTTCATTTGAAGCCGTATTGTGATCTTTAACTTCAGTTTCTAGTGCGTGATATCTAGCAAGGTTATTAGGCTTTTGATCACTATCCACTTCTATAGAGCCTTCCAGTCTTGCAGGCAGAGATAAGTAAATAATGCAATTTTGCATTTCTTCTGGTATTTCAATGGGTGTTGGCAGGTTGTCATGCTCAGGTAAATCAAAAGGCACCCCATCTTGAAAAACTCCAGCACACTCAGCCAAAGCGAACTGTCCCATTGCCAGCAAACGCAGATCAATTTTTAGCTTACTAAGCCCCCAGTGATAGGGTTGAAAGCCATGGCTATGTCCAGTGATTAAAGACTCGACATAACGATCATGTTGCTGAAAGTGTTGCGGCCGAAGAAACATCCCTTCTGACCAAATTACTCTATTACTCTGTGCCATAACGCGTTGACCAACCTATTTTGATTTTTTAGTGAATTAAAAACCTAACTCATTTTGTAAGGTAGCTTAGGAATGAGCACGGAATAACTTGAGCAACTGGCGTAGG
>CAZMQH010000020.1:0-19148 GCA_964568245.1 uncultured Methylomarinum sp. | reverse complement strand
GCCTACATGGATGTAGGTAAATAGAGCAATGCAGGAGCAATTGCCGAGAGGGCTTAAGAGAAAAATATTTTTGCTATTTAACAAGCTGAGTCGTTACCACTATTAAAACTTAGCAGCATCTTTTAATGCTTCAACTTTATCTGTTTTTTCCCATGTGAACGAATCTTCAGTTCGACCAAAATGCCCATAAGCCGCCGTTTTACGATAGATAGGCCTTAACAAATCTAATTGGGCAATTAAACCTTTAGGTCTTAAATCAAAATGCTCACGAACTATAGCTTCTAACTTATCTTCAGCAATTTTTCCTGTACCAAAAGTTTCGATAGCCACTGAAGTAGGCTCAGCAACACCAATCGCATAAGACACTTGAACTTCACAGCGATCTGCAAGACCTGCGGCAACAATGTTTTTAGCCACATATCTCGCCATATAAGCTGCAGATCTATCAACTTTGGAAGGATCTTTACCAGAAAAAGCCCCCCCACCATGCCTAGCCATACCACCATAAGTATCTACAATAATCTTACGGCCTGTTAATCCACAATCCCCTACCGGGCCACCAATAATAAATTGGCCTGTTGGATTAATAAAATATTTAGTGCCCGCATGCAACCATTCTTTAGGTAAAGTTGGCAGAATAATTTCATCCATCACCGCTTCTTCTAATTCTTTACCACCAATATCTGGTGAATGCTGCGTTGATAACACAACAGCATCAATTGCAACAGGCTTATGATTTTCATAGCGAAAAGTGACCTGACTTTTTGCATCAGGTCTTAGCCAAGGCAAGGTTTTGTTCTTGCGAATTTCTGCTTGACGCTCAACCAGACGATGAGAAAAGGTAATAGGTGCGGGCATTAACACATCAGTTTCATTACTTGCATAACCAAACATCAACCCTTGATCGCCTGCGCCTTGTTCATGATCATCACTGTCATTAACCCCCATTGCAATATCAGGAGACTGTTTACCGATGGCATTCAGAATGGCACATGTTTTACCGTCAAACCCAACTTCACCGTTATCATAGCCAATTTCACACAGCACATTTCTAACCAACTCTTCGGTATCAACCCATGCCGCTGTTGTTATCTCTCCTGCCAAGATAACCATCCCCGTTTTAACCATGGTTTCACATGCAACTCGCGATTTAGGATCTTGCTCTAATAATGCGTCAACAACGGCATCAGATATTTGGTCAGCCACCTTATCAGGATGACCTTCTGATACTGACTCTGATGTAAAAATAAAATTATTACTCACTATGATTTCCTCATGGCTAAATACTGACTATTCCATGCAATGACATCAATCCACCTAATATCACCGCCCTTCCACAAAAAGCAAAAAAACCGCATAAGCGGCCTTTTATATTTATGGTGGGCCCTCCCAGACTCGAACTGGGGACCTGCCGATTATGAGTCGGATGCTCTAACCAACTGAGCTAAGGGCCCAAAAACTATTTAATTTTCCCCATCCAGGAAACAACGTAATTGCTCCGATCTTGATGGATGCCTTAATTTTCGTAATGCTTTGGCCTCAATTTGACGAATACGTTCACGCGTCACATCAAACTGCTTACCTACTTCTTCTAATGTATGGTCAGTATTCATATTAATACCAAAACGCATACGTAAAACTTTAGCTTCTCTTGCTGTTAATCCACTCAATACATTTTGAGTGGACTCACAAAGCCCTGCAATTGTAGCAGATTCCACAGGAGAAAGAACCTTCCCATCTTCAATAAAGTCACCTAAATGTGAATCTTCATCATCACCAATGGGCGTTTCCATTGAAATAGGCTCTTTAGCAATTTTCAACACCTTACGCACTTTATCTTCCGGCATTTCCATTCGTTCAGATAACTCTTCTGGTGTTGCTTCTCTGCCTTTTTCTTGCAATATCTGTCTTGAAACACGATTAAGTTTGTTAATCGTTTCAATCATATGCACAGGAATACGAATTGTTCTTGCTTGGTCAGCAATAGAACGCGTAATTGCCTGTCTTATCCACCAAGTTGCATAAGTTGAAAACTTATATCCTCGGCGATATTCAAATTTATCCACCGCTTTCATTAATCCAATATTCCCTTCTTGAATTAAATCTAAAAACTGCAAACCACGGTTGGTATATTTTTTTGCAATAGAAATAACCAGTCTCAAATTAGCCTCAATCATTTCTTTTTTTGCACGCCTTGCTTTCGCTTCTCCCACTGAAAGTCGACGATGCACGTCTTTTAAATTGGTAATGGTTAAGCTATGTGTTTTTTCTATTTTAGCCAGTTCTTTTTGAGCCTTCCGAATCTCAATCTCACTTTCTTTCAATACGGCAGAAAACTCATGACCTTTCAAATACGGGTCCAGCCATTTACTATTGGCCTCGTTTGTCACGAAGTTAGAAATAAATTCCTTACGTGGCATTTTAGCTTTTCTGACACAAGCATCTAAAATAACTTTTTCTTTGCTTCGAACATCAATAATAACGGGCTTAAACATGGCCAGCATTTTCTTGACATAAAGAGGTATCCATTTAAACTCAGTAAAAACAAGAGCTAAAGCATCCAATGCTTTTTCAGACTTTTCAGAACCATAGCCAGTTTTAGCAACGGTATCCGATGCAAGCTTTAGAGCTACTTTCAACTCATCAACTTTAACCTTAACCTCTTCATAAGTTACGCCTTTAACTTCTTCCTCTTCTTCATCCTTGTCTTTATTTGCCGCGGCAGCAGCTGCTGCCGCGCCAGCAGTTTTAGGATCAAACTCAGGCTCATTCAAATCAATTAGATCAGAAAGCAAGTCACTCATTCGAACAACAGGCTCTTCATCCAGAATAGATTCAAATGAAGCAATAAAAGATTCAACCACTCCCGACGAACGAGCAAGTGCTTTAATAATTTGACGCTGGCCAAACTCTATTCTTTTAGCAATCCCCAACTCTTCTTGCCGAGTCAACAATTCAACCGACCCCATTTCACGCATATACATGCGCACCGGATCAGTAGTACGTCCAAATTCACTATCAACAGAAGCAAGCGCAGCCACTTCAGCCGCCGCATCATCATCATCAGAAGTAACCGCAGTATCAGAAGTTAATAATGAATCAGCATCCGGTGCAACCTCATGCACTTGGATACCCATATCAGAAATCATCCCAATGATATCTTCAATTTGTTCAGGATCAACAATATCACTAGGCAAATGGTCATTTACTTCTGCGTAAGTTAGATAACCTTGCGCCTTACCTTTTGCTATTAATTGTTTAATTTGAGATTGTTGTTGTTCTTGATTCATTCTACGCCCACAAAATACATTAAATAGCCAGTCCAATCGAACACGAAATCATATCACAAAAATTATAGATCAACTAAACTATATTTTCTTGACTAATAATTTTCCTAATAATTTTCTTTCATCCACACTCAAGCCGCCTTCTCTTTCCTTGTTTAACAACCCTTCCAACTCATCCTGATCCACTTGCTGCATCATTTGATCAACCGCCCCTAAAAATTCAGCCTCTACACCTTGACTAAGAATATAAAAATCCCAATTAATCAGCGTATTAATTACCTTTTCACTCACTGTTCCTCTAAAATATTCCATCAAAACAGCCGAATTACTTGGCTTAATCTGCTCAATTGCCAGCAACACTTCCTTTAATACATTCAGCCCAGGAAAATCCATTTCTGAAAGATCCAACTCCCTAGCCTCAAACACATCGATCAAGCCTGGATTCTGCAACAAGTGCGCAACCACTACACGCACCGGAGATGCCTTAGCTTTTTGCAGTGGTTTGCCTGCACTTTGCCGCAATGCAAAACGTTTATTAAGGATAGTAGGCTTTTGTAATACGTCCTCCCCGCTTAGAGACTCCTCAGACAACCTAGCAAACATCATCTCTCGAAAAAATCCTGCCGGTATTTTTTCTATGTAAGGCTTAGCCTTTGACATCAAAACAGAGCGACCTTCAACGGTATTTAGATCAATATCTTTACTTAAATAATCGAAAAAATAATCAGATAAAGCCTGAGCACTTTCTATTTTCGCCTCAAAGCCTTCAACACCCTGCTCCCTAACCAGAGAATCAGGATCATGCCCTTCTGTCAACAATATAATACGCACCTGACGGCCATCTTTTAAACTAGGAAACGCCTCTTGTACTGCTTTCCTGGCGGCCTTTTGCCCAGCCGAATCCCCATCAAAACAGAAAATCACTTCAGAAGTAAATCGAAACAACAAATCCAAGTGAATCTTTGAAGTTGCCGTACCTAAAGCAGCAACGGAATATGAAATACCAAATTGAGCAAGAGCCAAGACATCCATATAACCCTCAACAATCAAGATTCTTTTTGGCTTAGCGTTTTTCTCCAAAAGCTCACTTAATCCATAAAGCTCCCTACCTTTTGAAAAAACACTAGTCTCTGGTGAGTTTAAATACTTTGGCAAAGAATCATCTAAAACCCGAGCGCCAAACCCTATAATTCTTTTTCTCTTATCCCGAATAGGAAAAACTAACCGCCCTCTAAATCTATCATACGCCCTGCCACTTTCCTTGCTAACCAACATCCCAGCTTCTAATAACAACTTATTGTCGAATTTCGATGCCAGCGCATCCCACCGATCGGGTGCATATCCCAAAGAGAACTCTCTTGCAACATCACCACTCAACCCCCTTTGCTTTAAATAGTCAACGGCAGCCTTACCTTCTGGATTATTCCTTAATTGCTCAACATAAAAAACAGCAGCTTGCTCCAAAATAGCATAAATTGCACTGTAATCTTGTTTTTGCTGTCGATACTCTATCGCCTCTCTAGGTACATCAATACCTATAAAACCAGCAATATCTTCAATAGCTTCAACAAAATCAAGATGAGCAAAAGCCATCAAAAAGCTAATAGCATTGCCTCCCGCACCACATCCAAAACAGTGATAAAATTGCTTGCCGCGATTGACGGAAAAACTAGGTGATTTTTCTGTATGGAATGGGCAACGAGCAACGAAACTGCTCCCAGCCTTTTTTAGAGGAACATGCGAATCGATCAGATCTACAATATCGACCCGCACTAAAAGATCATCAATAAACTCTCGCGGAATTCTGCCAGACACGCCTAACCCCGCCATTCGGTTTTCATTACTTAAGCGCCAAGCTTAACCTTAATCACCGAACTTACTACAGACATATCTGCACGCCCCAACATTTTAGGTCGTAATATAGCCATGACTTTCCCCATATCTTTGATGGATTCAGCGGCGGAATCAGACACAGCCCTTGCAACCATCTCTTCAATTTCGGCTTCTGTTAGGGCCTTAGGCAAAAAGTCTTGAATAACCAAAATTTCAGCCTCTTCAATCTCAGTCAAATCAGTTCGCCCTGCATCATTAAACTGCCTAATCGACTCACGTCTTTGCTTAAGCATTTTGTCTAATGTAGTAATAATTCGCTCATCATCAAGTTCAATTCGCTCATCGACTTCAATCTGCTTAATAGCAGCCAAAATCATACGAATCACTTTTAAGCGCTCTTTCTCTTTGGCTCTCATAGCCTGCTTCATATCATCCTTGATACGATCCTTTAATAAACTCATAACAAGCCTTAATTAAAGTTGAGGGCGTCCACGACGTAGATTTTTTAGCGCATAACGCTCACGTGCTAATTTTTTCAAATGGCGTTTAACAGCAGCCGCACCTTTACGTTTACGCTCTGCAGTTGGTTTTTCATAAAATTCACGACGACGTACTTCCGATAAAACACCGGCCTTCTCACAAGAACGCTTAAAACGACGAATCGCGATATCAAAAGGCTCGTTTTCTCTAACTTTTACTGATGGCATTATAATGACCTGATTATGTTAATATGGTTTTTTGAGTCCGTGTTAACTTGATTTTAACCAAAAAGACCCATAAAGAACTCTCAATTATACCCATAAATTTGATTTAATCAAAAAACAATGTACATTTTAGGCATAGAATCTTCTTGCGACGAGACTGGAGTCGCTATTTATCACTCCACCAAAGGTTTAATTCATCACAACCTTTATAGCCAAATTGAAATGCATAACGAGTATGGTGGCGTCGTTCCTGAGCTGGCATCTCGTGACCATATCCGCAAGCTAGTCCCTTTAATTAAGCAAACTTTAAAAGAAAGCCAGCTTACTCAGCAAGACATTGCTGGCATTGCCTATACTGCTGGCCCAGGGCTTATGGGTGCACTGTTAGTAGGAGCATCCACAGCAAAAAGCTTGGCTTGGGCTTGGGGCATTCCCGCCCTTGCAGTCCATCACATGGAAGGACACTTACTCGCTCCCATGCTAGAGGATAATCCCCCACCCTTTCCTTTTATCGCTTTATTAGTCTCAGGCGGACACACTTTACTGATTCAGGTTGACGGCATAGGTAAGTACACCCAACTTGGAGAATCATTAGACGATGCCGCTGGTGAAGCCTTCGACAAAACAGCAAAAATGCTGGGACTTGGCTACCCAGGTGGCCCTAAAGTTTCTAAATTAGCAGAAAAAGGTACTGATCGCTTTAAATTTCCCCGCCCAATGACAGACCGACCAGGCTTGGATTTTAGCTTTAGCGGCTTAAAAACATTTACCATGAACACTATTAATAAAACAGAAAAAACCGACCAAGATAAAGCTGATGTCGCTTACGCTTTTCAAAAAGCAACAGCTGAAACTCTCAGCATAAAATGCAAAAGAGCTTTACAACAAACAGGATTAAAAACCTTAGTTATTGCTGGCGGCGTTAGCGCTAACACCAAAATTCGCTCAGAATTACTTAAAATGACCAAGAAACAACAGGCCACCCTATTCTTTCCAAGGCTTGAATTTTGTACGGACAATGGCGCAATGATTGCCTACGCTGGATGCCAAAGATTATTGGTGGGACAATCAGAAAACTTAGAAATCAACTGCAAACCACGCTGGCCTATAGACAGCCTGATCAATATATAAAACAGTAGAGACAAGGCATGCCTTGTCTCTACATTGCCTTTTACTTGATGTTACCGTTTTTAATTATTGCTTTTGTGAAGTGTAGAAAAATAGGCCGATAGAGAGAATCGTTTTTTACAGCTTTAGGTTTATGGGATAAGGCTCAATGCCATTGAACTGATAAATTTGTAGGTACAAGGCTTAAAAGCAGTAATCTAATGGCATTAGGAAAATTGCCCCCTATTTTTTAGTATTTCCCGAATTCAAGTTAAAAAACTGGAACATCGGGTTTTACCTATTAACTTTCCTCACCTGCCAGCAATCTTTGAATATTACTCTTATGCCTCCACAGTAAAACAACTGAAATCAATAGAAACACAGCCGCTAGATAAATATCACCCACAATAAACCACACATAAGCAGGCGTTAACACGGCTGCAACCAAAGCGGATAGTGAAGATATTTTACTTATTTTATAAACAACAAACCATGTACTAGAAACGGCAAGACCTAGTATCCAATCAACCCCCAAAGTCACCCCCAAAGTTGTTGCAACTCCTTTTCCACCCTTAAAGCCAAAAAAGATCGGGTACAGATGCCCGATAAAAGCGGCAAAAACCACAGCTGCTAAGATCATTGAATCCACGCCCAGTCCTTTAGCAATTAAAACCGGAAGCAACCCCTTTAACGCATCACCTACCAGTGTAATGGCTGCTGCTTTTTTTCCGCCAAGTCGCATCACATTGGTTGCACCAGGATTTCCCGACCCATGCTCCCTCGGATCATCTAGGCCCATCAATTGACATACAATAATTGCACTTGAAACAGACCCAATCAAATAAGCTGCTGGCACTAAAAACCACTCAATCATTACTTCCTCTCTCAAATAAAAACTATAAACAGGGAAAACTCCCTGGCATTATCCTTAACACGACTCAAATATTGGCTTGTTTTGTTACTATCAATCATGTCGAGGTCAAGTATAATACATTTCAACAAACTATTTTAACTGGAACTTTAGATGGACATCATTTTTTTAGGCGGGCTCGAAGCAACAACCATTATTGGCATCTATGACTGGGAACGAGAAACCAAGCAAACAATAGTGCTTGATATTGAAATGGCTTTCGACATAAAAAAAGCCGCTAAAACCGATGACATCCAATACACACTTGATTACAAAACGGTTTCTGAACGCATAGTTTCGTTTGTTGAACAAAGCGAGTTTTATCTAGTTGAAAAATTAATTGAAGAAATTGCCAACACCCTCCTCACTGAATTCAATACCCCTTGGGTAAAAATCACTCTCAATAAGCGCGGTGCAATCAGCCGAGCTAAAGATGTTGGCATCATCATAGAACGAGGTGAGAAGTAACTTATGCCCATCGGTTTTATTAGTATAGGGAGCAATATTGACAAAGATATTCATATCCCGTCAAGCTTCAAAGCGCTACAAAAAAAATTTGGCAAAACCGTACAGTCCAGCCTTTATGAAACAGAAGCGGTTGGATTTGAGGGGGACGATTTTATTAATTTAATTGTTCAGTTTGAGTCAAATCTTAATGCTAAGTCTGTCGCCAAAATACTGAGGCAAATAGAACTTGATCATGGACGAACACGCGATAGCCGCAAATATGCAGCAAGGACTTTAGACTTAGACTTAGTGCTTTATGGCGATCTTATTATTAGTGATGGCCGCCTACAAATACCTCGCGATGAGATAGAAAGATATGCCTTTGTGCTTGAACCTTTAGCAGAAATTGCTGCCGAGTTGCTACATCCAGTAAGCAAGAAAAGTTACGGTCAATTATGGGATGAATACGATAAAAGTCAGCTGAAGCAAAAAAAACTGTAGAGACAAGGCATGCCTTGTCTCTACTTGAGGTGAGTTCAGATAAAAAATTAATATAATTAACCATCAAAACTTAACAAAATAAAGCTCTACCACCATCAACTGCAATATTTTGCCCTGTTATATATGGCGCATCTTCTATTAAAAACTTAACTGTTTTTGCTATATCCTTAGACTCCCCCGTTCGCTTTAATGCAATCCGCTGCAAGATCTCTGATTTTTGCAACTCAGACATTTCAGCCTCAGGCCATAGAACAGCGCCTGGTGAAACAGCGTTTACCCGTATTGCCGGTCCCAATTCTTTAGCTAGAACTTTAGTCATAGCCAACAACCCCGCCTTGCTTATACTGTAAACAGGATACCCCTTTAAACCACGCTCTGCATGAATATCAACAATATTAACGATACAACCATTATTCAATGCTAACAATTTAGAAAACTTTTGCGATAAAAAAAAGGGGGCTTTTAAATTACTCCCTAGCATCTCATCCCATTCATTCTCTGTCACATCCGATACTTGTTGTGGATAAAATGCAGATGCATTATTAATCAAAACATCCAGCTTTCCCCACGCAGACTCCACAGCCTCAGCCATAGCCGAAAGATCATTCATATTTAACAAATCAGCCTGAATTATTTTAGCAGAACCAGGCCTTAAACTATTTAATTCTTGCGCCAGATTAAATGCATCTTGCTTTGACGACCTATAATGCAAAAAAACATGACAGCCTTCTTGGTGTAGCATTCGCGCACAGGCAGCCCCAATTCGTTTTGCAGCCCCAGTTATTAACACATTCTTATTCATTTATCTGCCCAAGACCCTTCAGCTTCTTCATGATAAAAAGCTATTCCTCTACTTTTCTGACAAATAACCGTGAAAACAATAAACCAACTTCAAATAACAGCCAAATAGGAACCGCGAGCAATGTTTGAGAAATTGCATCGGGTGGGGTTAAGAACATCCCAAAAATAAAAGCACCAACAATCACATAGGGACGTTTTTCAGCTAGGCTTTGTGGCGATGCAATCCCTGTCCAAACCAAAACAATGGTAAAAATAGGCACTTCAAACGACAACCCAAAAGCAAAAAACAGGGTAAGAACAAAATCTAAATATTTTGTTATATCGGTCATAACTGCCACACCTTCAGGGGCTGCAGCTGTTAAAAACCCAAATACCAAAGGAAAAACTACATAATAAGCAAACGCAACACCCAGATAAAACAATCCTGTACTCGCTACGATGAGAGGCAAAATCATCCGCTTTTCGTGACTATAAAGACCAGGCGCAACAAACGCCCAAAAGTGATAAAGAATAACGGGAACAGAAACAAAAATGGAAGCAACTAAAGCTAATTTAAAAGGGGTGAAAAACGGTGATGCAACATCTGTCGCAATCATGGTGCTATTTTCAGGCATATGCTCAAGTAGCGGACCCGACAAAAAAGTATAAATCTCATTTGCGAAGGGAGCTGCACATAAAAACACTACAAAGATAAAGGCAACAACCCGCTTTAATCGACTACTTAATTCAACTAAATGGCTAACAAAAGGCTGTTCATCTGCAGCAGGATCATTTTGACTCATCAGTTTTTTTTACTTGTTCAGATAATGATTTTATTGATGAAGTGACCTCATTAACTGTATTAGATCCATCTTCAAGGATGTTTTTAAATTCTTCGATACCAGACTGCTCTTTAAAAATCTGACGCATTTCTTCAGCTTGCAATTCTTCTTTTATTTCGGCTTTTACTGAAGCCACCATATTTCGGGTTTTACCCACCCAAAAACCAGCAAGTCGTGCTGCTGCAGGTAATTTTTTTGGCCCAATCACTAACAAACTAACCAGGCCAACCATGCAAAGCTCCCAAAAGCCAATATCAAACATATTATTTTTCTGATTTTTCTTGCTGTTTAGAGCTTACTTCAGCATCAAGAGTATCGCCTTCCTCATCAGCAATTTTTTTATCCTCGTTGCCGTCTTTTACTGCTGATTTAAAGCCTTTAATTGCTCCACCTAAATCACCACCTAAACTACGTAGACGTTTAGTACCAAACAATACAACGACGATCACCAAGATAATAACTAACTGCGTTACACTAACACCCATCTTTTCGCTCCTCTAAAATTATTGACTACGTTGCGCTTTTTCTTCCAAACCCGACAAACCAAAACGACGCTGTAATTCTTTTAATACATCATCAGGCCCTAAACCTTGATCAGCTAACATGACCATTGAATGAAACCATAAATCTGCGGTTTCATAAACAATCTGTTCTTTATCGCCGCCTTTAGCTGCAATCACAGTTTCAGTCGCTTCTTCACCGATTTTTTTAAGAATATGATCCAAGCCTTTCGCATATAAACTGGCGACATAAGATTTATCCGCTGGTTCTTGCTTACGCTGCTCTAGTATTTCAGCTAATTGCTGTAAAACATCACTCATTTGTTATTCTCTATTTTTCATCGACAGGACCTACAGTAGAGACAAGGCGTGCCTTGTCTCTACAAATATATGACACTATTCTGGGAAGTTAATTGTCGACAACCACCTCAATGTTATTTATACATTAATTTAGGGTCTTTTAATACAGCTTCTTTTGCTTGCCACTGACCATCAACCAAGCTGCGATAAAAACAACTTTCTCTGCCTGTGTGACAAGCAATACCACCTTGTTGTTCAATTTTAAGCAAAATAACATCTTCATCACAATCAAGCTGTATATCAATCACTTTTTGCTGGTTGCCTGACTCTTCGCCTTTACGCCACAACCTTTGCCGAGAGCGAGACCAATATACCGCATAGCCTTTTTCAACCGTCAACTGTAATGATTCCCGGTTCATCCAAGCAAACATCACAACCCGACCTGAATCAGCGATTTGCGCAATAACAGGAACTAGCCCTTCTTTTGTCCATTGAACTTCGTCCAACCAAGATTCAGTCATTACAACCGCACCTCAATTCCACGCGACTGCATTTTTAATTTAGCTTCTTCAATGGTATATTCAGCAAAATGAAAAATACTGGCGGCCAATACCGCATCCGCTTTACCCTCTATAACACCATCAGCTAAATGATCTAAATTACCGACACCACCCGAAGCAATAACGGGAACAATCACCGCATCACTAATAGATCGTGTTAACTCTAAATCAAAGCCTATACGGGTACCATCTCGATCCATGCTGGTGAGTAAAATTTCACCTGCGCCAAAATCAACCATTTTAATAGCCCACTCAATCGCGTCTATCCCTGTTGATTTTCTTCCGCCATGGGTGAAAATCTCCCAACGATTCGGTTCATTTTCTGCACTGACTTTCTTCGCATCAATAGCAACAACAATACATTGCGAACCAAACTTTTCAGCAGCTTCTCTGACAAATTCTGGTCTAAAAACAGCCGCACTATTAATCCCGACTTTATCCGCACCTGCGTTTAACATGCGCCGAATATCATCAAGCTCTCTAATACCGCCACCGACAGTCAAAGGAATAAAAACTTCACTCGCCACTTGCTCAACCACATGCACAATGGTATCTCTATTGTCACTAGTGGCAGTAATATCTAAAAAGGTAATTTCATCTGCGCCTTCTCGATCATATCGTCTAGCCACTTCGACTGGGTCACCTGCATCGCGAATATCGACAAATTTTACGCCTTTTACTACACGGCCATTATCAACATCCAAACAAGGAATAATTCGTTTAGCTAAGCCCATAATTATTTATTAAGCGTATGTTTGAGAAATTTTTTCTGCTTCAACAAAATCAAGCGTACCTTCATAGATAGCTCGACCCGTAATTGCCCCCATAATGCCATCGCCAGCCACTTTACCAAGACCATGAATATCATCCATATTGGTAATACCACCCGATGCAATCACCGGGATGCTAATTGCTCTGGCTAATTTTGCAGTCGCTTCAACATTAACACCTTTCATCATACCGTCTCTAGCAATATCGGTATAAATAATAGCAACCACACCATTCGCTTCAAATTCTTTGGCCAAGTCGGTTACATTGCGGTCAGAAACCGTCGCCCAGCCATCAATCGCTACCATGCCGTCTTTTGCATCCAGACCAACCATGACATGCCCTGCAAATTTACGCGCCATTTCGCGAACAAAATCAGGATCACTCACTGCTTTTGAACCAATAATGACATATTGCACACCAGCATCTAAATACGCTTGAATGGTTTCTTCATCACGAATACCACCACCAATTTGTACTGGTACATCTGGATAAGCCTCTGCGATCGCTTTAATAATGTCAGCATTTTTAGGCTTGCCCGCGAATGCTCCATCTAAATCAACCAAATGTATGCGCCTTGCGCCTTGTGCCACCCATTTACCTGCAACCGCCACTGGGTCATCTGAAAATACAGTATTATCTTCCATACGTCCCTGACGCAAACGAACACACTTTCCTTCTTTTAAATCAATTGCAGGTATTAGCAACATTTTTATTTCTCAATAGTTAAATCGGTGTAGCTGTTGAGCCAATTAGGCGTCAAGCGATATTAATCCTGTCCATCCCAAGATAAGAAGTTGGTCAATAGTTGCAATCCAACTGTTTGACTTTTTTCTGGATGAAACTGCACGGCAAAAATATTATCTTTTGCTAGCGCACTGGTAAATTGTTGTGGGTATTCAGTGCTTGCAATAGTGTCTTGCTCATTATCAGGCTTTACATAATAACTATGAACAAAGTAAAACCGACTATTTTGAGGAATACCGCTCCACAAAGGATGCTGTTTTTGGATAACTTGATTCCAGCCCATATGCGGAATTTTTAATCGTTCACCCTTAGCATCAAGCATATCTTTTGAAAAATGCTCAACATGTCCTTTAAAAATATCCAGACATTCAGTATGATTGTTTTCTTCGCTATCTGTTAATAAAGCCTGCATGCCCAAACAAATACCTAAAAAAGGTTTAGTTTTAGCAACCTCTTTAATAACATCAGACAAACCAGCATCATCTAAAGCCAGCATACAATCTCTAATAGCACCTACACCAGGAAAAACAATTCTATCGGCCCGATGAATGGCATCTGAGTCAGAAACAATTTGCACATCAACGCCTAGCGCTGCATGCTGTAATGCTTTTTCTATAGAATGGAGATTGCCCATTCCATAATCAATCACGGCTACTGATGACATAGGTATTTATTAATAAAGGTAAAAATTAAAAGAGTCGCTTATCGCTTTATAACGAACCTTTGGTAGACGGCATAATACCAGCCATCCGAGGATCTGCTGTAATTGCCATTCTTATCGCTCTACCGAAGGCCTTAAAGATGGTTTCAGCAACATGATGTGCATTACTGCCTTTAAGATTATCAATATGCAAAGAAACACCCGCATGATTAACAAAGCCTTGAAAAAACTCACGAAACAAATCAACATCAAATGAGCCGATCATGGCTTTTGGATAAACCACGTCATAAAACAAGCCAGACCTACCTGAAAAATCAATCACTACTCGAGATAAAGCTTCGTCCAAAGGAACATAAGAATGACCATAGCGAACAAGGCCTTTTTTATCGCCTAAAGCTTTTGCAAAAGCTTGTCCCAAGGTAATTCCAATATCTTCTACTGTATGATGCGCATCAATTTCTAAATCACCTTTTGCATTGATATCCATATCAATCAAGCCATGCCTTGCCACTTGGTCAAGCATATGATCTAAAAAAGGCACACCTGTAATAAAGTCAGCCTTTCCAGTACCATCCAGGTTGATTTCAATTGTAATTTGAGTCTCAAGCGTATTTCTCTCGACTTTTGCAGTTCGTTGGCTCATGGCTAATCTAATTTGACTTTAAGTAAGGGTATTTTACTATAAATTGACTTTGTTCTGATAAATCTAATCCAAAAAGATCCAAGAGTAATCTAGTTCTTACGAAATTTTCCGCTTTAACTGACTTACTTTTTTCTGTTTTTTTGACACAATGCACACATCGCGATACAGAATATGGATTTTAAGGACTTATCAACAGGATGTTGCCAAGGATGGATCATGCCAACCAAGCAACTAAGCGATCAGCAAAGCCTCAAGATTTAAAATCTTGAGGCTTTTTTGATGGCATTGCTTAAGCTCTAGACGCTCGTTTTCTTTCGTTTTCTGTCAATAAAATTTTACGTAAACGAATTGACTTTGGCGTAACCTCGACCAATTCATCATCACTAATAAATTCCAGCGCTTGCTCCAAAGTCATTTTTTGGATTTTTGCACAAGTTAAACTTTCATCCGTTCCTGATGCACGTACGTTAGTCAATGGCTTTGGCTTAGTTGGATTAACAACCAAATCATTAGTCCGTGAATGAATACCTACCAACATGCCTTCATAAATATCATCACCGTTAACAACTAATAGTTCGCCACGTGCTTGTAATGGATACAAAGAGTAATCAACCGCTTTACCCTTTGACATTGAAACCAATACACCACGAATACGATTACCGACACTACCTTCTTTTAATGGGCCATAATGATCAAATACATGATAGAACAAGCCTGAGCCAGAAGTTGCTGTTAGAAATTCAGTTTGAAAACCTAATAAACCACGTGAAGGCACGATATATTCTAAACGAATACGGCCTTTACCATCGGGAACCATGTCTTTTAGATCACCTTTACGGTCACCTAGTTTTTCCATGATGGTACCTTGATGCTGCTCTTCAACCTCAATCGTCACATACTCAAAAGGTTCTGATTTAACCCCATCAATTTCTTTGATAATAACTTCTGGTCGCGAAACACCCATTTCAAAGCCTTCACGACGCATATTTTCAATTAATACAGAAAGATGCAATTCACCACGACCAGAAACTCTAAATTTATCCGGATCATCTGTTGTATCAACACGTAAAGCTACGTTATGTTGTAACTCTTTTTCTAATCGATCAAAAATTTGACGAGTCGTAATAAACTTACCTTCCTTACCTGCAAAAGGTGAGTTATTGACTTGAAAAGTCATGCTCACTGTTGGCTCATCAATTGATAAAGCAGGCAATCCTTCTACATTATCAGGATCACATAAGGTTTCTGATATCTGTAACTTCTCTATCCCACAAAAAGCAATAATATCACCCGCTTGAGCGTTCTCAACTTCCACTCGCTCCAAGCCGTTAAAACCATAAAGCTTTAACATGCGTCCCTTACGCGTATTACCTTCAACATCAATCAAGGTTAGCGGCATATTACGTTTTACTGAACCACGTTGAATCCGTCCAACACCAATAACACCAACGTAAGAATTGTAATCAAGGCTAATCACTTGCATTTGGAAAGGTGCGTCAACATCAACCTTAGGTGCCTCTACTTTATCAATGATAGTTTGAAACAAAGGAGTCATATCACCTTCTGTAACATCGTCTTCTAACCCTGAATAACCATTAATAGCAGACGCATAAACAATAGGAAAATCTAATTGCTCATCAGTAGCACCTAAATTATCAAACAATTCAAAAGTTTGATCAACCACCCACTGAGGACGTGCGCCTGGGCGATCTATTTTATTAATAACAACAATGGGGCTTAATCCCAAAGCAAAGGCTTTTTGAGTTACAAAACGTGTTTGCGGCATGGGTCCATCAACAGCATCAACCAATAATAGAACTGAATCCACCATAGACAAAACTCGCTCAACTTCTCCACCGAAATCAGCATGTCCAGGTGTATCCACAATATTAATGTGATAGCCATTCCAGTCAATAGCAGTATTTTTTGCCAAAATGGTAATTCCACGCTCTTTTTCAAGGTCATTAGAATCCATCATTCTCTCGCCTATTTTCTCATGCTCTGAGAAAGTGCCAGACTGTTCTAATAATTTATCAACCAAGGTTGTTTTACCGTGATCAACGTGAGCAATAATTGCTATATTTCTTAATTTTTCTATCACTTTAGTATTTTCTATTTTGTTTATATTTGTTTATATACGCCAATATTAGCTTACTAGCTTAACTTAAGGAACCTATATTATGGCATTGAGACCAATATGGATGTTAATGCGCCTAACTTTGTATCCACGGCAGCCCATGAAACCGCCAACCATCAAGGTTACCTCTGTGCTTATCTTCATCCAAAGCACCTTCAAATCCCTCGACTATATTGATCAGCTGTTTAAATCCAGCGACTTCCAAGGCTTTAGCTGCAGCAACAGAACGCACCCCACTCCTACATAATAAGAGTATAGGTACATTTTTGTCTGTTACTTTTTCTTCAACTTGAGCAACAAAAGAATCATTCGCTTTCATCCCAGGAAATTCTTTCCATGCAATATGAATAGCTCCTGGTGGACAGCCTACAAAAGAGTGTTCTATTGAGGTTCTCACATCAACCATCACTGCCGCTGAATTATCCTGCAATAATGCCCAAGACTGCTTTGGATCTAAATTTTCTATCATTTTTCTATCAATATTTTTGACCTATAAAAAGAGCTTCATTTCGCTCTCCAAAATCCAAATCCCCAACTAGACTATCTTCCCTATACATCACTACATTCAAGGGTTTAAACAGTTGCAACAATTCATTTCTAGCCAATAAAAACGCCGGATTTTTAGGCCCAACAGCCCCTATTTTATCTCTGACATAGGTCTGATAAAAAAGTAGTCCGTTAGGTTTTAAAGCATCCATTATCGCATTACACAGGGAACGGTCAAGAAAATGGCCTAAAACAATGACATCGAAAATATTTTTTGGCAAGCTATCGGGTTCTATATAAACTTGTTTTACAGACACTTTAAGCATTTTCTCTTTGGCTGTTTGCTGTAATTTTGCCAGCGCCACCGCTGAAATATCCCAAGCCTGACTATCCAATCCTTTTTCTGCTAGGAACAAGGCATTAGCCCCCAAGCCGCAAGCTAAATCTAAAGACAAACCTTTCTTGGGCAATAAAAAATCATTTTGAATTAAAACATCCACAGGAACAGCAGAACCAGCATTATTATAAATATGATTCCATTTTGATTCTATGTCTTCCTGATTCACTGCATCCCTACCCGACCCGGCATCCACCGTTGTAGAAAATCTAAAAAATCCCTGACTTTTGCAGACAGGTATTTACGGTGCGGATATACCGCATGAATTTCCAGAGGCGCAATACTGTATTGCTCTAACACAACCTGCAATTTACCCTTTTCTATATCCCGCCCAACAATATATTTAGGTAACATAATCATTCCCAAGCCTTTATTAGCAGCAATTCGAATGGGGTCAGCCACGTTAGCTTGCATTCTACCTGTCACTTTTACCTCTCGCTCCCCCAAGATACCTCTAAATCTCCATCGATCTCTTGGAGGAATAGCCCAATTGACTAAGCAACTATGATCAGCCAAATCTTCTGGCTCTTCTGGAATACCATATTTATCAAAATATTCAGGTGCACCACAAACAACTAAAGCAGAACTCGCCAGCTTTCTTGCAACTAAACTGGTATCCTGTAATTTTCCTAAAAATATTGCAATATCAACGCCCTCGTCAATCAAATCGACATGGCTACTTTTTAATATTATTTCGACTGTCAGATCATCATTTTCTTTTAGAAACTCAGCTAAAGCAGGAGCAATATGTGTTGCGCCAATAACAGGGGGCGCACTGATTTTCAAAACACCGCGCGGCTCAGCTTGTAAATGCGTTACAGCCGTTTCCATTTCAGCAACATCAACCAGAACCTGTTGACAACGCTCTAAATATGTAACCCCGACTTCTGTTAGACTCAAACTTCGAGTCGTCCTATTTAGTAACCTGGTATCAAGCGTGCTTTCTAAATGCATAATATGCTTGGTCGCCATAGCCCTAGAGATGCCCAAGTCCCTCGCAGCTCCAGCAAAACTCCCCGCTTTAGCGACCCGCACAAATACATTCATACTGGTTAACTTATCCATAAATCCCCCTTCAACCTATTCTAAATAGTGGGTAGAATTTTACAGCCAATTAATATTATTTACAATAAAGAAACAATGTATTTAATAATACACATATTGTAAACAATCATTTTAGCTGTATAGTGACGACTAACTTATATGAAATTTTATTTCAGCTAATTTTGACTTGATACTTTTTCTCAGTCAACAAGTATGACTTACCAGTCAAACTTGAAGTTTGACTACCTCCTTGGTGTTGTAATACCAAGCAGAACCTCCTCATATTTTCTGCTTGTCTTTATTACCTCTCTTTGCCTTTAGGCTCTGAGAGGTTTTTTTTTGCCTGAAAATGAAAAAAAAGCAGTTTCCCACAAAAACCTTATAAATTTGAAGTTAGAGAGATGGAGATAATCAATTACCCAATCATTTGGTGCTGTAGAGACAAGACAAGACAAGACAAGACATGCCTTGTCTCTACTTCTTACCCAAGGTGA
>CAZMQH010000019.1:0-19189 GCA_964568245.1 uncultured Methylomarinum sp. | reverse complement strand
TCCATTCTTGTACAATACATTTTCCACTTGCAATTTAATTTTTATTTTTCCCATAAAAAAACCCCCACCACCTAAAAGGTGATGGGGGTTTCTTTTAATTCCTAACCTAAAACTAAAGTCTTAAGTTATTTTTTTCATTAGATGAAAGAAGGAATTAATGGAGCATCTACCATAGTCATTTGACGGTTACCATCTTCGTCGAAGAAGAATAGTAAGCCAGCAAAACGACTATCTGGATCGTAGATTAAATCAGCTAGACGGTAAACTTCCCATGCAGCGTCAGAAGCTGTTACGCTAACTGTTCTTGTCTCACCTGGAGCCCAAGGACTGTTATCAGAAACAGTTAAACCTTCTTCAGCTAGAAGATCATCTGGGTAACCAGATTCATCTTCTAATACATCAGCATCCAAGAAACGTACTGAAGCAGTGTTGAACTCACCTAAACGAATTGGTGAATCACCATTGTTCGTAATAGTAAGAGTCATTTGCATAGCACGACCAGGAACACGGTATGTTGCATCTTCAACTTTAACATCAATAGTAGGAGCAGGTGTTTCAATCCACTTGATACCACGCATTAGACCAGCTTGAAGCGGTGTAGTTACAGGGTATTTATCATTAGTTGCGCCCATAGACCCACCTAATAATAATACTGTACCTAGTGCAAAAGCAATACCAACTTTCTTATCCGTAGATGAAATTAATGATTTTGCTTTACCAGAACTAACTGCAATGTAACGTGGAATAAACATTGGACGTTTAACCCAAAATGCCAACCAAGCTAGACCGATTGCATACCATAAAGCATGCCAGAAAATAATTGAATCTAAAGCATAATTTTCTAGGTCAATAGTCATCCCTGTTAATGTAGTGATAGGGTTTGTGAATTCGCTCATAGAACCAGTAATAGTTACCCATTTACCTGGACCGATGATTGGACCACCGCCCTCTACGTTCATCATTGAATGTACATGCCACTCACCTGGACGACGAGCTCTTAGAAGCACTTTGAAATCATAAGTTTCGCCAAGCTCTAATGATACTGAACGTGGAACTAATTGTCCGCCAATCCAAGAACCTGCACGAATAAATACTGGTCCTGGAATACCGATGTTTAAGAAAGATACTTCTGGTTTATCAACAGTTTCAGGCCAACCCGCGAAAACGTGGAATTTACCAGAAATTGTCATAGTATCGTTAATGGCTACTTCTTCTTTTGACCAGTTAAGATCAAACCAGTGAATAGTACGCATACGCATGAACGCTGCTTGTGACTTTTCGCCGTGAGCTGAAGCTGTAGGTGTGTAAAAAATCGCTGCTGTCATAGTTACCAGCAGTGCGACAAAGGATAACTTAGCTACCTTGTCTTTTATAAGTTTCATATACCCTCCTCTATTACTAGAGAATCTGTAATTAAGACTTCCTGACGGAAAAATACCGTCAGATTCGTTTGTTATTTCTTATTTTCTTTTTCTTATAGATCTTCGTCAGAAATGAAGTCTGTTTTAGAAAACCATTTTCCGAAGAAATGCCACAAGAAGTAGATAATAATACATACGAAACCAGAGAAGAACGCTGATACTGGAGCAACATCTTTTCCGAAAGTTCTTAATGTACCTTTTTCAACCATTCTGATGTACTCAGGAGTACCAGTACGTACGTAATGATAACCTTGTAAATCAGCCAAAGTAAACATCATACCGTTGTATTCAACAGGTACGTGTAATGGAGCAATAATTGGCCAGTTACCTGGGTAGAAAACCAATCCCCAAGCCAATCCGCCAACTACAGCAGTAAGCGTCATAGATCCGCCCAACAACAAGACAGTGTCAAGTAAAATAGCACCTGGCATCAAGTTTGATGGGAAGCAAAAGTTAACTGGGAAATAAGTCCAACCCCAGAAGTTCATGTATCTATTAATCCACTCACCTAGCAATAAGCCCAACACACAAATTGTTGCGCCTACTGGTAAACGGTATCTCCACCACAAACATGCTTGAACAGCAGCAGGGAAGGTGATTGAAACGATAGGTGCTACAGTTACCCATAGACGTCTATCTTTCCAGTCAGCCCAGAAATCCCAGTCACCGCCTGTTAACATATAATGAATGTGATATCCACCTAGTACTACAAAGAAAAGAGTGAAAAGAATCATCCAGTCGAATGTGCGTGAAACCTTAACAGCTTCAGCGCGAGATCGTACAGCTGATTGAGATGCGCTCATTAGCTTACCTCCTAAAAATTAAATTATATTTTTTATTTACTTTCTCCCTTAAGCCAGCTCTGCACATAATACAGAGCAAGCCAGGAGATAGTATTTGTATTAGTTAAAATTGATTGCGCTTATTATTAAGCTAGATCTTTTTTAATTAATTTTGCAATTGACATAACTTCAGTGTTTACAACACCCAATACAGCAAGTGCAGCCCACCCAAAGAATACGAAACCGTAATGCAATGGAGCAACAAACAATTCTTCCATGAACCAGAAAGTGTGTCCCCACTCATTCAAGCCAACATTTGGCAGAATCATGAAAGGACCAATTACTGATACCAAATACATAAGGTGTAAACCTTCGCTGTATGTTGGAAGTCTAGTTTTTGCATATAGGAACGAAGATACGCCAGTAATGATGTAAATTGGGTATGACAAGTAGAATTCGATAATATGACTTGGTGTAAAGTCAGTATCACGAACGATTGTCTGATGCCATGTGCCATCTTGCTCTGTGAAGTACGAAGCTCCCCAGTAAATAGCCCAACCATACATACATAACCATGTCCAGTGAGTAAAATGTCTTCTCAACTCTTCACGAGGAGTGATAGACATAACTTTACGATCACGAGTTTTCCACAGCCATCCCCATAAAGAAGATGCGAGAACAACTTCCGCAACTAACTCGATGTACAGCATGTTCATCCAATATGTTTCGAACTCAGGTGCGAACGAATCTAGTCCAGCAGACCATGCATATACGCCTTCATACCAACGGATAAATGAGTAAAACACTAAATATAGCAATAAACCTAACCACAGGTTTCTTTGATTTAAAAGCGGTGCTTCTGCGGCATCAGCTTTAACTGACTCAGTTGTAGCAGCCATTTTCTACCTCCTAAAGTTTTTTTAAATCCCCAGCAAAATGCTGAGTGTTTACTTAACTTTCCATAATTAACAACACATCAATAATATTAAAGATGCATTAACCTCAATCCATTGCGGTGTAGTGGAGTCTACTTACCTCAACTAATGTTGTCAAGAACAATACCTTTATTATTCCACTATTCCTATTCTTAGTAGCCACACTAATACTTCATTGTTTCCCATTGTTTTGTTAGTATAGTTTTAATTTCAAACAATTAACCCTAACTACCTATATCTCACATGAAAAGAAATCTTATTTTTTTAATTATCGGGCTTGCTCTTCTGCTGGCATTTCAAGCTAAAGTGGTTATGCCTATGATTTATGATATTGCAGCTTCTGACTTCTTTCTTGAGAACAGTGGAGATGAAACAAATAGGATGTCGGCAGATACCACAATGACCAACGCTGCATTCACTCAGTGCAATACTTATATAGCTAACGAAGAATTACCAGACCAAACCGTTATCTTTTCTGAAAAACCTATTAATGCTTTTGGGCTTGGGAACTTTCGCTACGTTATAAATGCAGATATCGAAATACAACCTGCTGATTCTGAAATTTTTGCCAAGAGATATGTTTGTCGAATTGTATATTCCAAAGGCTCTGATACCACAGGAATTTCTGACCCTGACAACTGGTCTGTTGAAGGACTTTCGGGCCTTGGTGACAACGACGTTTTTTAGATTTTAGTGCGACATAAAAAAGGGGGGTTTACTTTGAACAGTAAACCCCCCTTTTTTATGTCGCAAACAATTTATTTATAACTTTTCTTTTGCCACGGTTAATGCACCTATCAATGCAGCCTCTGCATTCAAACACACCTTAACTGAAATGTTTTGCAGCGTACTTCTATGGCGGCCTTTGGACAAAAAACCTTGCATAAACTCACCTTTTTGCATGCTTGACAAATTCTTAGCAGCAATCCCACCAGCCAAAATAATGCCAGCTTTAGGTAGTGATTTTAATGCTAAATTCCCCGCTTCAGCCCCATAAATCTCACAAAACCATTCAACTGCTCTGGCACTTATCTTACAATTCTTTTCACTGATAACGGCTGCCGAATCTTCAGTTTCCATTCTTCTCTCAATTCTTGAGTCGACATCTGCATAAGCAATGGCCTTTAAATATCGGTATATATCGATCAAACCTTGCCCACACACCACACGCTCATAACTGACATGTTCTGGATAGGTTTTTAGTAAAAACCGCAACAACCCAATTTCCAGCTCATTTCTAGGGGCAAAATCAGTATGCCCACCTTCAGTAGCAACCACATGATAGTCTTTATTATTCCATACAATTAAAGCCTCTCCTAAACCCGTCCCTGCCGCCAATATAGCCAAATTCCCCTTACTTTCCTTAGCATCTAAATTTAATTCGACAAAGTCAGTATCTGACAGACAGAGAACTCCCCATGCAGTTGCTTCTAGGTCATTCAATAATTTAACGTATTTAGCCCCTGTTTGAACGGCTATATCTTGCCTCTTAAGCATCCACGGCAAATTTGTTGTAACACAATCCCCATCAACAATAGGCCCTGCTACACCAATACAAACACTTTGTAAATTTAGACCAACTTCATTTATTAGAAATGCTGCCAACAGCTCTTTAAATTCATCAAAATCTGCACTTGGGTATTGCTTCTTTTTATAGCACTTCCAATCATCTCCCTCCAATTCATACAAAGCCAAAATCGTTTTTGTTCCACCAACATCACCTGCAAGAATCATCAGTTACCCTCATAACTTTTTACAACGTGGTAATTGTGTTCTTTATCAAAAGAAACGACTTGGTAAGGATCTTTTCTCCCACCCATCTCCATTCCAGGCGTTCCCACTGGCATGCCTGGCACCGAAATACCAATAATATCGGGCTTGTCATTTATCATTTTCTTAATATCGTCGGCTGGTACATGCCCTTCCACCACATAACCATCAACTATCGCAGTATGGCAAGAGGCCATATTGGCTGTAACACCATATTTATCTTTAATTAACTGAACATCATTTGTGACATAATCTTTTACCACAAAGTTATTATCTTTTAGATGCTGAATCCATTTTCCACAACAGCCACAAGAGGGGCTACGATAAACCACCACTTCAACCGAGGACGGCACTTTCAATACCTCCGCCGCATTAACTACAAAATTCGAAGCAATTAGCATTAAAAATATTATATTTATTATTTTACTCATTTCTTTCCCCATTAATCGTTGCTATAACGTTTCTATTTCCTGCGCTATTACGGTGCTCACATAAATATATCCCTTGCCAAACGCCCATTTGCAATATTCCTTCTGCAATAGGGATTGTTAACTCACACCCCAAAGTTACCGCTTTAATATGCGCTGGCATATCATCACTTCCTTCTAACACATGCCGGTAATAAGGTTCATTTTCGACAACTGAACGACTAAAATAAGCTTCCATATCGACTCTTACATCAGGATCTGCATTTTCATTTATCACTAATGACGCGGAAGTATGCTGTATAAATAAATGTAACAACCCCACTCCCACCTGCTTTAGCTCTGATAATTCTTGTAATAATTCACTTGTTACCAAATGAAAACCCCTATTCTTAGCTCGTATGTTTATTTTTTTCTGAATCCACATGAATCATTACCTATAAATATAAGGTATTAGCCAATAACTAATACCACTGACAACCATTATACCGATTAAATTAAGAATCAATCCTACCCGAACCATTTCAATCACCTTTACTTTCCCACTTCCGAACACAATCGCATTGGGAGGTGTGGCAACCGGAAACATAAAAGCACAAGAGGCAGACAGTACTGCCGGCAACATCAACCAAACGGGTGAAACCTCTAGGACTTGAGCCGTTGATAACAGAATCGGCATAACTAATTGCGTTGTCGCCGTATTTGAAGTTAACTCTGTTAATAAATTCATCCCTGCTGAAACAATCAAAACAATCGCAGGCAATGAATACGATTTTAAACCTTGCAATAAACTTGCTATATAGACTGACAAACCACTTTCTGAAAAGCCATACGCTAAAGCAAACCCTCCACCAAACAACAATACAATGGACCACGGCAATTCTGAAAATACTTTTTTATCTAACAGCATCTCAACATCTTTTGAATTACGTTTAGCTGGAATAAAAAACAAAACCGTAGCCATCATGATTGCCACCGTTCCATCATCAATCATTTTTCCATAGGGCATTGTTGCTCCCCAACCACTAAAAGCCAGCCCTCCAAAATCAATCCCTTTTCGTGTAATCCATAAGATAGCGGTCACTATAAAAACCATCATCACTGATTTTTCTGCATTAGAGATGCGACCTAATTGCTCTTTCTCATCAACAACCAATTGCTTTAACCCCGCTATATCAGGCAATTTTCTTAAAAATAGTACCGTAATGACAAGATATAAGCTTGCCAGCATAATAATACCCACCGGGACAGCTATCAGCATCCATTGTAAAAACCCTATTGATTCACCACTTTGTATTTGATAAAACTGTGAAAACACTAAATTTGGAGCGGTTCCGACCAAAGTCATCATTCCACCAATAGAAGCTGAATAAGCTATTGCCAGCAACAAGCCTAGTGCAAACTGGTGAGACTGTTTTTCTGTTAAAAAATCGTCTAGGCGAGAAAGAATAGCTAGAGCAATGGGAAGCATCATCAAAGTGGTTGCTGTATTTGAAATCCACATAGATAAGCCTGCAGTTGCAACCATAAACCCGAGCACCATTTTCAATACATTACCCCCAAAGACAAGTAAAATATTAAGTGCTATTCTTTTATGTAAATTCCATCGTTGCATTGCTAGGGCGATCATAAATCCACCGATTAGCAAGAAAACCGTTGAATTCATATACTGACTGGCTACCGCTTTACTTGAAGCAATTCCTAGAATAGGAAAAAGAACGAGAGGCAACAGGGCTGTTGCCGCTAAAGGTATGGCTTCTGTCACCCAAAAAACAGACATCATAATGGCGCATGCAGCCATTCGACTGGTTTGTACGTTTTCCCCAAAACTTACAAACAACACAATATAGAAAGGAAGAGTAATACCTAGAAGCAAGCCTACTCGTTTCATATTCATTCTGACAGATTAATCATGGCTTGTAGGAGCATCCGCCCTCGGCGCGAATAAAATAATGCTCTTTTCTCTCATAAATCGCGCCGAGGGCGGACGCTCCTACAATATTTTTGTTAAATTAAAGATGGTACTGAGGACTAAATTCATGCACTGCATCAACCATTGCTTTTACATGCTCTGGATTTACATCAGGCAAAATACCGTGTCCTAAATTAAATACATGACCAGCCCCTTGGCCATATTTACTTAAAATGGTTTTAACTTTTTGTCTTATTTGTTCTGGCTCGGCATATAAAGCGATAGGATCCATATTTCCCTGTAATGCGACTTTATCACCGACTCTTGCTCTTGCTTTTGCAATATCGGTCTGCCAATCCAAGCCCAATGCACTATAACCTGCACCAGCCATATCTTCTAACCACAACCCACCACCTTTGGTGAAGAAAATAGTTGGCACTTCTTGTCCATCAACATTTGTTTTAAGCAATGAACGCACTTGTTTTGCATAATCTAATGAAAACTCATTATAGTCTTCAGTTGAGAGCATTCCCCCCCAAGTATCAAACACCATAACAGCTTGTGCGCCAGCTTCTATCTGTGCATTTAGGTATGAAGCAACCGACAAGGCTAATTTATCCAACATTTGATGCATAAGTAAGGGTTGCTCATACATCATGCCTTTAACTTTTTGAAAGCTTTTACTACTACTGCCTTCGACCATATAGGTTGCCAATGTCCAAGGACTTCCTGAAAACCCAATCAAAGGCACTCGGCCCTGTAAATTTTTTCTGATCAAGCTAACAGCATCTACCACATACCTTAAATCTGTTGCGGGATCTGGAATAGGTAGCTTATGAACATCACTTGCAGTCCGCACAGGATTCTTAAACTTAGGCCCTTCGCCCTCAGTAAAATATAACCCCAACCCCATTGCATCGGGAATTGTCAGAATATCTGAGAATAAGATAGCCGCATCAAAATCAAAGCGTTCCAGAGGTTGTAATGTTACTTCACATGCCAACTCAGGATTGGTACATAAATCCAAAAAACTTCCTGCTTCAGCCCTTATCTTTCTATATTCTGGCAAATAACGCCCTGCCTGCCTCATCATCCATACAGGAGTTCTATCAACTGGCTGCTTTAGCAGTGTTTTAATAAAAATATCATTTTTTAAAGATGTCATACTCATTCGTTATTTTTTATTCTTTTCTGCACGGCGCTCATTTTTCTTATCCATGATTTCTTATACTTAGCGGGTAAAGATTTCATTTTATTAGCAGCACTTGCTCTGTTTTTAAAAGAACCATAAATTAACACATATTTTTGGTTCCGCTTATTTATTTGAAAAAACTTAAGTTGATCCGTTAACCCTTGATTAGCATTTAAAAACGCATCAATTGATTGTCGTGAAGAAAGAACCATAAGCTGTATTGTATAATTACTCTTAGGCTGAGTTAAAAGCCACTCTCTATCATCACTAGCTCGTTGCTTTTGCTTAGGTTTCTCAACAACTATTTTCTTTATCTCTGTTACGACGGGTGTTTTTTTCTCTTTCAATACTATTGGATTCTCTTTCACTTCCTGACCAAGCAAAACATCAATCAATATTTCTTGCTTTGCTTCTAATTCTACCTTTTCTTTTATTAATGCTTCCTTAACTTCATCATTCTTGTCTGATAATAAAGTATTAATAAGTGGGATTTCTTTTTCTATCCCCACAAGATCTTCTATTACTTTAACTTTTTTCAACTCCATACTTTCATCAGCCACCAACTCAACTTCACTCACATAAGTAATCGGCGGAGTTAACTCTATTTTCTCAACTTTTTGCAAAACAACTGCAGCTTTATTGCCTTGCATTTCAATGTTTTCATCATCTCTATTTAATACAAAAACATTGACAACTATTATGATGACAACAGCGACAAGAACCATTCCGACTAATCGACCATTACCACCAGAGACTTTGTAATGAGCCATCTTGGGCAACTCAGAAATTATTCTCCCAGGAATTCCATGGGTCTTTTTATATACAAGCTCAACCAATCTATCAGTAATTGCATTAAACGAGACCGCTGCCTTTGGCTTAGCTGACAAGTTTTGTAAAAAAATACCACATTGCTTTTCATTTAAAGGTGGGATTTCAATAAAATGACAATCATCAATTTCACTATCGGAGCTACTTTTAAAATGCACTTCATCTTGAGTTAATGAAAATACAACCCTTAAACATTCATTAGGTGCTGCATATTGAATAAGACTTGAAATCAAACCAGGCACCAACTTACCTGCACCATGAATAAGAACAACCACTTTTTGAGTCTGCTTATTTATTGACGACACAAGCGTTGTTAAATCTTGGTTTTTATATTCGGGATAATGTCGAATTAAAAATTTTACTATTTGATTTTGAATTGCTTCAAAACTCAAGTTTTCTGACGATTGAATAGTACAAATAAGCCAAGTATCATGCTTACGAGCTTCCAATTCCTCTAGCAATGTAGTTTTTCCAATACCTTTTGGCCCACAAATAACCAGTGATTGCCTAAGATTAGCAATTAGATGAATCAATAAATCTAATTTCTGCGAGCGCTCTAAAGTAATCAACGCTGACTCCGCAGACCTAGCTGCTCCACCGGAATTTTTACCGACTTGATAACTCAGCGAGTTTTCATCCGACATAATGCATTAATGTTTGCTCTAATTGCTTTTGTTCGATTGAGATCGGCAACGTTGCCTCACCTATCGACTTGAGTAAAATTAATCGAATATTACCATCAACATTTTTTTTATCTACAGACATTAAATCTATAAATTGTTCAACTGTCATATCTGTTGGTGGCTCCACTGGTAGCCCTGTCATTTTCAATAAAGCCAGTATTCTTGCTACATCAGCTTCAGAAATCCAGCCCATTCGTTTTGAAAGGTCTGCAGCGTAGCCTATCCCTATGGCAACCGCTTCTCCATGAAGATATTCACCATAGCCTTTTCCTGTTTCAATTGCATGGCCAAAGGTATGCCCTAAATTTAAAATAGCCCGAACACCCCTTTCAAACTCATCTTCCGCGACTATTTCTGCCTTATTAAGACAGGACTTTTCAATCACGTAAGCTAATGCTTGCCTATCTCTGGCTAGCAATAGCTGCATATTTTTCTCTAGCCATTCAAAAAAAGGCAAATCGCGAATAAGGCCATATTTGATAATTTCTGCAATCCCTGCAATCAACTGTCGGTCATCAAGCGTATCCAGCACATCCATATCAGCAATAACACATTGAGGCTGGTAAAAAGCACCAATCATATTTTTACCTAGTGGGTGGTTAACACCGGTCTTCCCTCCAACAGATGAATCAACCTGAGCCAGCACAGTTGTTGGAATTTGTATAAAAGGAATCCCTCTCTGATAACAAGCCGCAGCAAACCCCCCCATATCACCGATAACCCCCCCGCCCAAGGCAATCAATGTTGCATTACGGCTAAACTTCTTTTCTAACAAACAATCAAAAACTTTAGCGATATACTCTAGATTTTTATATTGCTCACCATCAGGAAGCTCTATAACTTCCACTTGAAAATCACTTAAATGTGTTTTTACCGTGTCTAAATAAAGAGGTGCGATAGTTGTATTAGTAACAATAAGCACTTGCTTGGACTTAATATGTTTAAGCAAAATATCTTTTTGTTGTAACAAACCAGAACCAATATATATTGGATAACTATTGTCTTTTAACTCTACTCGTAACTCTTTCATCTTTCTCAGTGTGAATTTTCGTAAGCATCTAAAATATTTTGTACAACCGCTTTACTTTGCATAGAACTCGTCTCTATTGTAAAGTCTGCACAAGACAAATAAAACCCTTCTCTTTCCGAAAACAAAGTTTCAATTCTTTCTCTAGGGCTATCCGTGTTTAATAAGGGACGTTGATTATCTCTTTTAGTCCGCTGTAATATTTTATCAACAGAACATTGTAAATAAACCACAAAGCCATTTTCTTTTAATTCCTTTCTATTCATTTCCCTTAAAATGGCGCCTCCCCCCGTCGCCAATATAATCCCATCAATTTTTGTTAACTCTTCAATCATGTTTTGTTCACGATCTCTAAAGCCTTTTTCACCTTCATATTCAAAAATTGTTGAGATATCAACGCCTGTTTGCTCCTCTATCGCTTTATCACTATCATAAAACGGTAACTGCAAGGCTTTTGCCAACTGCCGTCCTATTGTTGTTTTACCTGCCCCCATAAGGCCGATTAAATAAATATTTTCTGTTTGCATCATCATTTACCAGACAGGTTTTAATAAAAAAGGGGCATTATGCCCCCTTTCTATTTTTTTTTATAGTTCTGTTATCTTGCTGTTAAGCTATCTTTTATAATTTTAGGCGTTACAAAGATTAATAGCTCTCTTTTTTTCTCACTTTGGGTGTTCTTTGTAAACAGATACTTAATAACCGGGATATCACCAAAGAAAGGAATTTTAAACACTTCTTTTGCTGAGTCACCTTCATATACCCCGCCTAAAACGATTGTTTCCCCATCTCTTACTCTAACAATTGTCTCAATTTCCCTTTTATCTATACCACCTGCGGCATTTGCTGCATCTTTCTTAATCAGCAAATCCATTATCACATCGCCATCGGGTGTAATTTGAGGCGTTACATTTAATTCTAACACAGCATCAATCAACTGAGTCTGCGTTCCATCCTGGCTCACTGTAGTAAAAGGTATCTGCACCCCTTGTTTAATAAAAGCTAGCTCTCTATCCGACGTCATCACTCGAGGGTTTGCAAGCACCTCCCCTCTATTTTCATTTTCAAGCGCTGACAATTCCAAATTTAAAATATAATTTGCACCTCGTGATAAAGTCATCCCTAAAGCCCCAACAGGATGGGCATTAATAGCATTTGCCCCTAAATCTAACAATGCATTAGATCCTATTGCCCCCGCAGCATTCTCAGCGCCAGCATTAAGCGCAAATGTCGCATCATTTGTTTTAGCAACACCAAACTTAACTCCAATTTCCTGGGCAAAGTTATGATCAGCTATTACCACCCTTGCTTCAATCATAACTTGTCGTACAGGCACATCAAGAATACGAATCATCTCTCTGACTTGTTCTAATTGCTTCGATGTATCTTTAACAATAATAGTATTGGTTCGGGCATCAACCGTTGATGACCCCCTAGCAGATAATACGCCTTGTGTTTCTGTTCTTGAGTTCGAGCTAGAGCGGCTTGATGTTGAGTTTGTGTTTGAGCCACCGAAAATACCACCACCACCACCACCACCTGATGAGAAAGCACCTGAAGTCTCTGACATAACAACACTTGACCCAACTAATAACGCTTGAATATCTTCAGCCTTGGCATAGTTTATTTGAATATATTCAGTCCTCAACGGTTCTAACATCTCCTCCACTTGTTGAGCAGCCAATTCATCTTCTTCAATTTTAATAATCTCAGCGGTTGGTGCAACTAAAACAACATTTCCTGTTTGTCTTTTTGCCAGCCCTTTAGATTTTAATATTAAGTTCAAAGCCTGATCCCAAGGCACATCATTTAAACGTAATGTTACATTTCCAGTAACAGAATCTGCAGCAATAATATTCAAATTAGTAAAATCAGCAAGTATTTGTAATACCGATCTCACTTCAATATCTTGAAAATTTAAAGTCAGCTTCTTTCCAATATAAGGAAACTTTCGTTTCAATAGTTCTTCTTTTTCTATCGCTGTCAGCGGTGTAAAATCAACTATTAATAAGCCATCTGATTGATATGATGAGTAATCATAATTGCCATCAACGAGGGTTATAATAATACTAACTCCCGTACCCCTTGGCTTTGCATCGATTTTTCGTACAGGTGTTGCAAAATCTGAAACATCAAAACTTTTATGCAATTTGCTTAGAAGTGTCGTGTTTAGAAAATTTAAAACAACCTTCCCTCCCACCTCTTTAACATCCACTACCGTATTTGGAGCTGAAAGCTCTATTAGTAGCCGCCCCTCCCCTTTTGCTCCTCTACGAAAATCAATACTTTTAATCGTTTGCTTAGGAAGAAAGCTGGAAACTCGCACATCAGCCTTAACTCTATGCTCTGGGGTACTCACGGCATTTACCAACCCCGTTGGTTTTAATACAATTGAGACCTTATTACCTGAAACTGTTGTTTCATAAGGAACTATTTCAGACAAGTTGATAACAACCCGCGTTCTTCCTGATGCTTCAACCACATAAACAGTATTTGCTGCTCCTTGATTGATTGCATACATCTTTTTTGGTAATGAACTGCTGACACCTATAAAATCTAAAGCAATTCTAGCAGGGTTGTCTGTCTGAAACACTTTAGGTTCATCAACTGGCCCATCCATCTCCAGTTCAATCTGTACCTTATCTCCGACTAAAGAGGAAAAGTTAATATTTGTAATTGCCACGTTACTAGCCCAAACCTGAGAAATAGGCATTATCAAGAGCCAAAACCCAAAAATTAACAGAGCAGTCTCAGGGTTCCAATGTAACTGACTAGATTTATTATTTTGCATACTCATTCTATAACCCTTAATTACTCAGACAGTGCTAATGAAGCTTGCTGTTCTCGCCATGCACCTGGTTTATCAGGAACAATTTCCATCATTTCAATTCTATTATCTAAAATTTGAATAATTTCACCATAATTTCGCCCCATATAATTTCCCTTCTGGACTCGATGAATAGTGCCATCATTGGCCTTAATTAAAGCCCATTTTCCATTTTCCATCTTGACCGTTCCAACCATTCTTAATGTATCCAGAGAGTAATCTTCTAACTCTTCCTTTCTACGTGAGACATTAGGCCGTATACCAAAGACTGAAGAGGGTCCCGTCAATTCATCTTCTTCAACTCTTTTTACAGCTTGAAAAGGATTTCGCAAGCCATCAGGATTAAACAAAAAGGGTTCAACTACCTTTATTTCAGGTAATAGTGGAATGGTACCCTTAGGCTTAGCCCTAACCTGTTGGATATATTGTTCTAAATCACTCACATCATCATTGACGCATCCAACCAAACCTAAACAACAGACCCCAGCCAACATAAGACTTTTTGTCATGTGTATAAAATCATATTTAACTAAAACTATCATTATCTCCGCCGTCCTTTTTTCTTCTTAACAGGTTCTGATTCCTCATTGTATGTTTTGATGGTGGCATCCATAGACATCAATTCCCCCTTAGGGGTAATAGAAACATCATGAACTGTCACTATTCGTGGCAATGAGGCCAACCCGCTGACAAAAAGCCCTATTTCTTCATATTTACCAATAACATTAATTTTAATAGGCAACTCAGAATAGAAATCTTTCCTAATAGGCGATGCAGGTTTAAACAACCTAAATTCTAGCCCACTGGCTAGTCCTGTCTGCGAAATATCTATTAATAAATTTGCGACTTCAGCCTTAGTCGGCATTTGTTTAATCATTTCACCTAAAGAGGCTTCTATTTGCTTCAACTGCTCTCTATAATCAGGAAAATTTACAGCTTTTCTCTGCTTTCTTTCAAAGCTGATTTTTAAATTATTTTCTTCTAGCTCGTACTGCTCAAGAGTCACTAATTGATCCAGCGTTATATAATAAACTCCAGCTCCAGCCACTAAAATTGAAACAAGAATAATTGTTGCAATTTTTATGGGTAGCGGCCAACTGCCAGCAGCATTAAAATCCCAATTTACTTCAGATAAATTCATTGTTTTTTTCCTTCATCTTTTTCTTGGGTCTTATTACCTTGCTTTGCGAGCATAGAAAAGTCATTCAAGCCCTCTGATGCAACACTTTTTCCTTTAATATATTGCAAAATAGGAACCTCAAGCCAAGAAGATGCTTCTATCGATCTCATATAGGCAGAAACTCGCGCATTTGACTGCGCCTTACCTGTTAAGACTAGGTTTCTCCCTGACTGCTTAAATTTTGTAAGAAAAACGCCTTCAGGTGTGGTTTTTGCCAACTCATCAAATAAACGTACAATCTCAGGTCGGCTTTCTTGAAGTGTTTGTATCACCTCAATTTTAGTCATTAACTTGCTTTTTTTAGTTTCAATATCCTTAATTTCTCGAATTTTTCGATCAACCGCTGTAATTTGATCTTTTATCAATTGATTTCGCATCTGTTGATGCTCTTTCATCCCTTCAATTTGCATATAAACTAATAAAAAGATAAAACATGTCATTGCTACCGCAGCCCCAATTGACATAACAAAATCTTTTTGCTGCTGACTCCTTAGCTCCTCCCGCCAAGGAAGTAAGTTAATTCTAGCCATTAATCAAAACTCCTTAATGCTAAACCGCAGGCAATCATCATTGCTGGCGCATCATTACTTAAACTTTGAGGTTTTACTCTATTTGACAATGCCATATTAATAAATGGATTAGCAACATAAGCAGGAATCCCTAAACTTTGCTCTACCAGCTTCTCCATCCCGGCAATAGAAGCACACCCTCCTGCCAGCACAATACTATCAATACTTCTATTTGCACTTGATGACACAAAAAACTGTAATGATCGAGCAATTTGCTGTACCATCGCATTCTTAAAAGGGTCTAATACATCGGCAACATAATTATCAGGTAATCCACCATGCTTTTTAGCCAAACCAGCCTCTTCATAAGACAGTCCATATCGACGTTGAATCTCTTCCGTTAACTGCTTACCTCCAAACCCCTGTTCCCGCGTATAAACAGTTCGACTCTCATGAAGAACATTTAAAGTTGACATGGTTGCTCCAATATCAGCAATTGCAACCGTCTGACTATCCATGGCTTCTGGTAACTGATCGGCTAATAAAGTAAATACATTTTCCATAGCGAATGCTTCCACATCGACTATTTTAGCTTTTAACCCCGCTTTCTCTAACACCTCAACTCTATCTGATACATTCTCTTGTCGAGAAGCGGCTAATAAAACATCAACCATTTCAGGGTTGCTATCAGAAATACCCTGAACCTCAAAATCCAAGTTCACTTCATCTAAAGAGTAAGGCACATATTGATCAGCTTCGACAAGAATCTGTTCTTCCATTTCCTCATCAGATAAGGACGCTGGCATCGTAATAACTTTAGTCATCACAGACGATCCAGCTACCGCCACGCAAACATCTTTATTTTTTGTTCCAGATTGCTTTACAGCTGATTTAATAGCATTTGCGATAACATCTATATTTGCAATGTTTTTATCAACCACAGCATCTTGAGGCAAAGGTGAAACAGCATAATTCTCAACCTTATATCGATTCCCAGTTTTACTTAACTCCAACAATTTAATTGCTGCTGTACTTATATCAATACCAAGAACAGTTGATTGCCCTCTATTAAACCAGCTCATGCACTAACCCTTCTTCATCAGGTAAACCTTTAACTATATAATGATTTAATTCATACTTTACTCTTACGAATTAATCCGATTAAATCTAATTTATGCCTAAAGTATAGTAGTCTTTTGATTTTTTTCTGACTAAACCCCTTTTTTTCACCTCATCTTTTAATGTGAGATTGCTTTTTTCCCTAATTAATATAAAGTTACCTCAATTAAAACTTATCTACCAACCCCTTCAGACTGAGCCTCAGAGGCTAAAAAAAGATGTTTCTAAAAAAAATTTTAAAGGGTATATTCTTTTTAAGCCTTAGCCTTGCTCTTTGTGTTGCTATTGCAGCTTTTGTTATTTACGACAAACTGGAATCAGAACTCCCCGACATATCAATACTAGATAATGTGGAATATCAAATCCCTTTGTCTATTTATAGCGCTGACGGCCTTTTATTAGCTCAATTCGGCGAAAAGAAAAGATCCCCTGTTAATATAAAAGAAACGCCTCGCCAGCTCATTAATGCCTTTATTTCCGCTGAAGATGGCAATTTTTATTCTCATCCGGGTGTCGATATAAAAGGACTTATTCGTGCAGCCATTCAATTATTATTAACAGGCAAGAAAAAACAAGGTGGCAGCACTATCACCATGCAAGTCACCCGAAACTTTCTTCTAAGCCGAGAAAAAACTTACAAAAGAAAGATTAAGGAAATTATTCTAGCCCTAAAGATTGAACAAACTTATTCAAAAGACAAAATCCTTGAACTTTACTTAAATAAAATCTACCTTGGCCATCGTTCTTATGGTGTGGCCGCTGCCTCATCAACTTATTATGGAAAAAAGCTATCTGAATTAAACCTTTCCCAACTTGCAATGATTGCAGGGCTCCCCAAAGCTCCCTCTGCATACAACCCACTATCCAACCCTAAAAGAGCCCAACAACGTAGAAATTACGTGCTACGGCGCATGCATGACTTAGAATACATCTCGCAAGAAGAATTTAATGCGGCTATTGAACAGCCTATTACCGCCTCTTTTCATCATAACCAACTAAAATTTCCCGCACCTTATATTGCAGAAATGGTTCGTAAAGAAATAGTACAGCAATATGGCGATAAAGCTTTCACACTAGGGCTAAAAGTTTACACTACCATTGACAGCCATTTACAAGAAACAGCCAGTAAAGCCGTCCGTACGGCTTTATATAACTACGATCAACGACATGGTTATAGATCATTGCCCCATCAAAACAGCGTAACATTTAATGATTCCGACTTTATAAAGACTGCAGACATTAAAACTGCTCACGTTCTAACCGTTACAAATAACATTGCCACAGCAAAACTTAAGGACAATAGCGTTATTGAAATACCTTTTAAAAATGTTGAATGGGCTAGGGAATTTAAAAACCAGAACTACCTTGGGCCAAAGCTAAAATCAATAAGCAGCATTTTAAAACCTAATGACCTTATCCTAACCAGACAATTAAAAGATAACAGCTGGGCTCTAGCACAAATACCCAATACCGAAGCCGCTTTTGTCGCCTTAAACTCACATAACGGGGCCATTTTAGCTTTATCAGGAGGGTTTGATTTTTTTCATAATAAATATAACCGCGCCACACAGTCCAAACGTCAGGCTGGATCGGGCTTTAAACCGATTATTTATACTACCGCTTTAGAAAATGGCTTTACTGCAGCAAGCGTTATAAATGATGCTCCTGTTGTTATTACAGGGTCTTCAGAAGAAAGTGATTGGCGACCAGAAAACTATAGTAAAAAATTCTTTGGAATGACACCCCTTAGAACAGGACTGCGAAAGTCAAGAAATCTCATATCTATAAGACTTCTTAGAGAACTTGGCATCCCTAAAGTGACTAACATGGCACGCCGCTTTGGTTTCTCAAAGGAACAACTACCCAACAGCTTATCCTTGGCCCTTGGCAGCGGATATGCAGCCCCACTTCAAATGGCTACTGTTTATTCGGTCTTTACTAATGGAGGGTTTCTGATTAAACCCTACTTTATTGATCGCATTGAAGGCCATAAGGGCAACATCATCTTTCAAGAAAAACCAGCTATTGCCTGCCCTCTATGTGACCAATCCCATACCAATTCGGCTGAATACGCACCTCGAATTATATCACCCCAAATTAATTTTCTAATGAACTCATTATTACGAGATGTAGTGCAACGAGGCACGGCAACAGCAGCAAAAGTTTTAGCTCGCCATGACCTTGCAGGAAAAACAGGAACGACAAACGACCAAAAAGATGCTTGGTTTAATGGTTTCAGCTCTGGTATTGCCGCCTCTGCCTGGCTTGGCTTTGATTCATCTATTTCTCTTGGTCGCTATGAAACAGGAGGAAAAGCAGCACTTCCAATTTGGATTGATTTTATGAGAGTTGCTTTAAAAGACAAAGAGGAAAAAGAATTAAAAATACCTAGAGGCATCACCAGAGCCTATATTGATCCTAACACTGGGTTATTAGCTCCCCCTGAAACTGCTGGGGTCTGGGAGTTCTTTAGAACAACACATATTCCTACTAAATTCTCCCCTATTGAAGAATCCTTTGCAGACGGTCAAGAAGAGCTTGAAGACGAAGGCCTGTTTTAATCAATCAAACAGCAGGCA